>NZ_BAABAC010000008.1:8272-28948 GCF_039537225.1 Nocardioides ginsengisoli | reverse complement strand
CACCGCACTCGGCGGCAAGTCACCAGCCGACCTCGTGCCCAACCTGCGTGGACAGAACACCTAGCTCGCGCTGTTCGCGGGTGAGCATCGTTATCGCCCCTTCGTCGGCTGCCGGCACCCGGCGGTTAGCGCCGCAACCTACGCGCCAGGTCCGACGGAAACCGCCACCGCACCACGCAGCGCGGCACGAAAAATGACGAACCGACGTGGCCCGCGCTGAGCGCGGGCCACGTCGGTCAGAGGTGAGTGGAGCTGCGGGGAATCGAACCCCGGTCCTCGAGCGCCGAGCCAGGTCTTCTCCGGGTGCAGTCAGTGGTGGCGTTTTCTCGGCCCCGGCGCTCGCACTGACACGTCGCCGACAGGCCCAGCCGGGTTTGAGTCCCGCGTCACCCTCCCGGCGAGAGTGACGCAGCGAGTCTCCTAGATGACGCCTGGTTCCGGGACGGAGACGGATGCCCGGTCAGACGCTTCGATCACCGCTCAGGCGGCGAGAGCGAAGGAACTGCGCTTAGCGTTGGCAGTTATTGGTTTCCAGCGATCGTTTACGAGATGACGCTGGCTTCTCGACCCGCTTCCCCTGGAACAAACGTCCCAAGTCGAAACCGATCAGCCCCTCTTCTGTTGTCAACGACTCCAGTCTACCGGTGGCCAACGAGGCGGGCCCACCGGATATTCCGGAAGGCCCACCTCGTACGACGTAAGGCCGGGCTCAGAGCCCGAAGGTCGCCAGCCAGTTGCGCACGACGGGGATGTCGACGCGCTGGTAGCCGTCGATGTAGCGGCAGTTGGCCGTCCGCCCGTACGACGTGACGCCCACGATCGCGCCGTTCAGCCACAGGGACCCACCGGAGTCGCCGAAGCAGGTGCCGCCGGTGCCGAAGGGGTCCTTGTCGTTGCCGTTGGTCTGGATGATCTGCGGCGTGATCTTCTGGCCGGGCATCTCGACGTAGCGGCGGATCAGCGGGTAGCTCATCGGGGTCGGCTTCTGCGGGCCCGAGTCCGGCTTGCGCACCTCGGTGCCGTAGCCGACCGCGGTGAACAGCACCGACCGCGGCTGCTTGACCGCGTCGGACGTGCCGACGGGGGCGAGCGGGGCGGGCGCGATGTCGGTAACCGGGTGGTCGAGGACGATGACGCCGACGTCGTTCCAGTTGTTGATGTCGGTGAAGTTGCTGTAGTTCGGGTGCGTGTACGCCGTCCCGGACAGGTAGCCGGCGGCGGCGAGCTCGTCGGCGGTGTAGCCCGCGGACGGATCGGCGGCGGCCGGCAGCGGGGACGGCGGCGCCTCGGCGATCACGCTGTCGAAGGTGACGAGCGTCTTGCCGAGCGTGCCGGTCGTGCAGTGCGCGGCGGTGAGGAGGACCGTCGGGCTGACCAGCGTCGCGGAGCAGCGGAACCGGCCGTCGGCGTCGTAGAAGACGATCATGCCGACATTGGGATGGGCGTTGCCGTCGGCCGTGCCGCCGGTGCTCGCCGATGCTGGCGAGCTGGGGACGACGAGGCCGAGGCCCGCGACGGCCGCGACGACCGCGACGATCAGGGTCAAGAGACGAGTGCGCATGCTTCTCCTCCGTGCCGATGTCTGGAGAGCCAGTCCAACATCACGGCAACCCCCTGCGGAAGGGGGGAAGGGGTCAAGAATCCGCGACGCCCGGCCCGAGCAGTCGGACGGCGTTGTGCCAGCACACGTCGCGCAGCCAGTCGTCGCCGAGCCCGAGGTCGGCGAGCCACCCCAACTGGTCGACGTACCGGAACGGCAGCGTCGGATAGTCCGAGCCGTACACGACCCGCTCGCGCAGCGCCCCCAGCCGCGGCACCAGCCCGTCGTCGATCCGGCCGCCGAAGAAGGGCGCGAGCGCCATCGAGGTGTCGAGGTGGACGCCGTCGTAGGTCTCGGCGAGCGTCACGAAGTCGGCCGTCTCCGGCGCTCCGAGGTGGGCGACGAGGACCTTCAGCCGGGGATGCGCGCGCAGGAGCCGGGCCATCGCCTCCGGACCCGTGTACGGCGTGCCCACGGGCCCCGAGCCGACGTGGGCGACGACGGGGGTCGCGGAGTCCTCGAGGATCGCCCAGACCGGGTCGAGCAGCGGGTCGTCGACGTGGAAGCGCCCCACCTGCGAGTGCACCTTGAACAGCGTGACGCCGTCGCGCACCAGCCCCTCGACGTACGACGCCGCCTCGGGCTCCGGGTAGAAGGTCGCGGTCCACAGCGCCTCGGGCACCTCGGCCGCGAAGTCGCGGCTCCAGTCGTTGAGGAAGGCCGCCACGCCGGGCTTGTGGGCGTAGGGCAGCGTCGGGAACCGCCGGACCCCGAACGCGCGCAGCAGCCGCAGCCGCTCGTCGGCGTCGAACCGGTAGCGGATCGGCCACGACCGGCCGATGAGCTCTCCTCCGTTGTCGAACTCCCGCCACACCGCGCGCTCGATCGGCGGCGGCAGGAAGTGGACGTGGAGGTCCATCAGGCCGGGCAGGCCGAGCCGCTCCCAGAACGCCCGGACCTCCGCGACCTCGGCCTGAGCCTCGGCCGCGACCAGCTCAGTCACGCATGCCCTTGAGCCGGCGGCCGATCGCCTCCTGCTTCTCGCGGTCGGCGGTCCGCTCGGCGATGGCCTGCCGCTTGTCCCAGGTCTTCTTGCCCTTGGCCAGGCCGATCTCGATCTTGGCGCGGCCCTTGACGAAGTAGAGCGACAGCGGGACGACCGTGTGCCCCTTCTCGCTGACCTTGCGCTCGATCTTGTCGATCTCCATCCGGTGCAGCAGCAGCTTGCGCTTGCGCCGCGCGGCGTGGTTGGTCCAGGTGCCCTGGGCGTATTCCGGGATGTGCACGCCGTGCAGCCAGGCCTCGCCGCCGTCGATGTCGACGAACCCGTCGACCAGGCTGGCGCGGCCCATCCGCAGCGACTTCACCTCGGTGCCCTGGAGGACCAGGCCGGCCTCGAAGGTGTCCTCGATGTGGTAGTCGTGGCGCGCCTTCTTGTTGGACGCGACGAGCTTGCGCCCCTCCGCGTCCTCCTTCTTCGCACCCGACTTCTTGGCCATGGCCCGATTCTCTCAGGCGCCCGCAACGGGTTAGTTCACAGGTCCGCAGGTCACAGGTCACAGGTCGACAGCGCGGCCCCGAGGTCCTCGTCTCACCCGGCATTCCGGTCGTGAATCCGCCCGAGACGGGACAGGAATGCCGGGTGAGACCCGGAGCGAGGGTCAGAGGTACTGCATGGGGTCGACGGCGGTGCCGTTGCGCAGCACCGTGAAGTGCAGGTGGCATCCGGTCGACCAGCCCGTGGTGCCCGAGTAGCCGACGACCTGGCCGCGCTTGACGTGCGCGCCCTCGCGGACGGCGTACCGGCTCATGTGGTTGTAGACCAGCACGATGCTGTCGCCGTTGACCTTGCCGATGGCGAGGTAGAGGCGGTTGCCGTAGACCTCGTCGAAGTACTCGTTGATGACCGTGCCCGACTCGCCGGCCCACAGCGCCGCGCCGCAGCCGGTGCCGAAGTCGGTGCCGTTGTGCAGGCCCCAGTAGCCGTAGATCGGGTGGATCCGCCAGCCGAACGGCGAGGTGATCGGCCCCGGGCCCGGGCGGGCGAGCAGGCCGCCGGTGTCGCCGTGGTAGCTGCCGCCCTGCTTCTTCGACAGGGCGAGGATCTGGCGGCGGATCTTGGCCTCGCGGGCCTCGAGCCGGCGCAGCGCGGCGCGGTCGCGGGCACGGGCCCGGACGACGGCCTGCCGCGCGTCGCGGGTCTTCACGACCAGGCCGAGGACCTGGTTGCGGGCGGTCGTGGCGCTGGCGACCAGGCGCGTCACGACGACCACGTTCTCGTCGGCCTGCTTCTTCGCCGCGGCGACCGCGTCACGGGCGTCGGCGACGGCGGCCTTCTGCTTCGCCATCGCCTCCTCGGCGGCCTCCAGCTTGACCAGCGCCTGGTGCTGGCGGCCGGTGACGACGTCGTACGCCGTCTGGCCGGTCAGGACGTCCTCGATCGAGCCGCTGTTGAGGTAGGCGTTGACGATCGCGATCCGCGCGTCGTCACCGGTGGCCATCGACACGACGGCGTCGCGGCTCTCTCCCCGCTGGACGGCGACGTCGGCGCGGGCCTGGGCGAGCGCGGCCTTGGCGAGGTCGAGCTGGTGCTGCGCGTCGGCGAGCTTGGCGGCGAGCGTCGCCGCGGCCGACTGCGCCTTCACCAGGTCCGCCCGGACCGACTTGAGCCGGATCCGCGCGGAGGTCAGCTGCCCCTTGGCCCGGTCCAGCCGCTTGCTGATCCGGGAGACCTGCTGGCTGGCCTCGTCGATGAGGTCGCGGACCCCCGAGATCTGACCCCGCACGTGGTTCTGCTTGTGCTTGAGGTCGTGGCGGTCGTCGGCGTGCGCCAGCGGCACCGTGAGGCCCGCGATCGCGACGACGACCGCCACGAGGGTGACGATCCATTGCGGGTGGGCCCACGCAGGACGCCGTTCGAGGGCACGGCGCAGCCAGGGGGCGCTGGGGAAGAAGCGCACTGGTCCAACCAATCAGTGTTCGGGGAAGAGTTGCTCGGTTCGCTCGCTGGCGCTCGCTCACCGAACCCGTCGACCGTAACCGCCCGCGATCAGACTTTGACGTATTTGCGGGTCAGCAGGAGTGTCGGGACCAGCGTCAGCACCGGCCCGAGGATCACGATGCCCGGCGGGAAGTAGTCGATGAGCGAGTGCAGGAAGTCGTCGCGCGTGATCCAGGGCAGGAAGGTGACGTGCTCGGCGAGCCCGTTCTCGATCCCCCAGTACTGGAAGGCGGCGAGCGCGGCCGTCGCCAGCCCGACGCCGATGATCGCGGTGACCAGCGCCTCGAGGAGGAACGGCAGCGCGATGTAGAGCGTCGAGGCTCCGACCAGGCGCATGATGCCGATCTCGCGACGGCGCGCCAGCGCGGCCAGCCGGATCGTGTTGGTGACCTGCAGCAGCGCGGCGAGCAGCAGGAAGCCGGAGCCGATCCAGGAGCCGTAGCGCAGCACCTTCATGATGCCGAAGATCTGCCCGAGCGCCTTGCGCTCGTCCTTGATCCCGGAGACGCCGTCGAGGCCCTGCAGCGCGCTGATGATGCCGTCGGCCTGGTTGGGGTCCTTGAGCGTCACCCAGTAGCCCTGCGGCCAGCTGTCGACGGTCACGACCGGGTTGGGGCCGGTGACGGCGCTGTCGGGGATCTGGCCGGACTTCCGGGCGTTGTCGAAGCCCTCCTGCTTGGAGACATAGCGGGAGCTGCGGACCTCCGGGTTGTCCTTGATCTCCTGCTCGATCCGCTGCTTCTGGTCGGCGGTGACCTCACCGCTGCCGCAGTTGGGGCTCTGCGACGGGTCGTCCTGGGTGCAGAGGTTGACCAGGATCTTCAGCTCGTCGCCCAGGGTGCTGCGGGCGAGCGTGGCCTCCTTCTGGATCAGGATGCCGATGCCCGCGAGGGTGAGCGAGACGAAGAGCGTGAGGATCACCGCGAGATGGGCGGAGAGGTTCCGGCGCAGGCCGGTTCGGAGCTCGGTGAAGACGTAGCGCAGCTGCATGAGTGAGGAGATCTCCTGAGATCAGTGCTGGAAGCCGTAGCTGCCGGATGCCTCGTCGCGGACCACCTTGCCGTGGTCGAGCTCGATCACCCGCTTGGTGAACTGGTCGACGATGCCGTGGTCGTGGGTGGCCATCAGGACCGTCGTACCGGTCGCGTTGATGTCGCCCAGGAGGTTCATGATCCCGACGGACGTCGCCGGGTCGAGGTTGCCGGTCGGCTCGTCGGCGATGAGGATCATCGGGCGGTTGACGTAGGCGCGGGCGATCGCCACCCGCTGCTGCTCACCGCCCGAGAGCTCGTCGGGCATCCGGTCGCCCTTGTCCTTGAGCCCGACCAGCTCGAGCGTCTCCGGCACGACCTTGTTGATCTCGCGGCGGGACTTCCCGATCACCTGCTGGGCGAACGCGACGTTCTCGGCGACGGTCTTGTTGGGGAGCAGTCGGAAGTCCTGGAAGACGGTGCCGATCTGGCGGCGCAGCCGCGGCACCTTCCACCCGGCCATCCGGTTGATCTCCTTGCCGGCGACGTGGACGCGCCCGGTGGTCGGACGGAGCTCGCGCAGGACCAGCCGGAGGGCGGTCGACTTGCCGGAGCCCGACGTACCGACGAGGTAGACGAACTCGCCCTTGTCGATGTCGAGGGTGACCTGGTCGAGCGCCGGCTTCCCGGGTCCGGGGTAGCGCTTGGTGACCTTTTCGAAGCGAATCACTGACCTGACGGTACGCCACGACCAAGGCGTCCGCTCGGACCCGCCGTCCGGTGCGTCGCCGGTCGTGGGTGAGGTCACAGGCGCTCGGGGCGCTCTCAGGTACGTCCTCTAGGGTGATCGCCGTGCCGACGGTCCTGCGTGCGCTGCTCCTCTCCGCGCTGCTCACGCTCCTCCCCGTCGCGATCGGCGTGGCCGTCTCCGGCGAGGGCAGCACGCCCGCGCCCCCGCGCAAGCCGGCCGCCTACCAGGGCACCGCGCTACAGGACTTCGACACCGCGACGGCGGTCGTCAAGCGCGCCCCCTTCTGCGAGCTGATCCCGGCGCCCGCGGTCACGGCCGCGCTGGGCGCCGAGGGCACCGTCTCGGGCTACGACAACGGCGAGCAGACCGACGCCGTCCCCGGGGGCGACGTGGCCCACGAGTACGGGTGCCGCGCGGCGTCCTCCCCCACGGTGCCGGCCGAGGGCCGCGCGTGGGTGTTCGCTCCCCCGGTCACCGCCGCCTGGGCGCAGCAGCTGGTGGCCGCGGCCGCCAAGACCAAGGGCTGTACGGCGCTCGCCGGCGCGCCCGCCTACGGCACCCCCTCGACCGGCCTGGTGTGCGAGCTCGGCGACCAGCGCTCGGTCACCTACCGGGGCCTGTTCGGCGACGCCTGGCTCGCCTGCAGCCTGACCCTCCCGGTCGCCGTCGACCAGGCTCAGCTCGTCGACCGGGCCGGCAAGTGGTGCGTCGCCGTCGCGCAGGCGGCGTCGGTCCCGGTCAGCTGATCGGCACACCATCCGGCCCTCGATCCAGTCGACACGCCTGGCCGATCGGTCATAGTCCCCGGGACCTCGGTCCCGGTCGGCTCAGGCCCCCTCCCCGAGCACCGATCGGGGCTCCATGGGGAACCTTCTGCGCGCGGGAGTCCGCGCTCTTCTCGGGGCAGGCGTCGCGGTGGCACTCGTGGCCACGGCGACGGGCGGCGCGCACGCCGAGCCCGGTACGCCGGCCACGCCGTCCACGCCGTCCACGCCGTCCACGCCCGGATTGACCGCTCACCAGATCGCCCTGCTCGAGCGGGACCCGTCGCTCTCCGCCTCGCCCGACGGCCAGATCTTCGCCGTCGACGCGTGGCAGGCGCCCACCGGCGCGGCCGCGACCGCGGACAGCACGGCGGACGACCTCACAACGGCGCAGGCGAGCGCGCTCACGTCGTACTCGCTGGCGGACACGTTCGTGATGCACAGCCGCCCGGGCGCGAACCGGACCATCTACCTCGACTTCGACGGCGGCACGCTGCTGTCGACCAACTCCTGGCTGCTCAACGGGCTGAGCACGCTGGTCTTCCCCGGCTGGTCGCTGGACGCGTCGCCGAGCTTCTCCGACGACGAGCGGACCGTGATCCAGGAGGTCTGGGCGCGCGTCGCGGAGGACTATGCGCCCTTCGACATCGACGTGACGACGCAGGAGCCGGCGGCCGGTGGGCTGTGGCGCGCGTCGAGCGGCGACACGGCGTACGGGACGCGGGTGGCGTTCAGCTCCGGCACCGCCGTACAGCGCGCGCTGTGCAACGGCGGCTGCGGCGGCATCGCCTGGATCGGCACCTACAACATGGTCACCCCCGGGGAGACCCGCAGCCCGGCGTGGGTCTTCCCCTCGTCGCTGGGCAACAAGGCGAAGAACCTCGCCGAGGCCGCGGCGCACGAGGCCGGCCACACGCTCGGCCTGTCGCACGACGGCACCACCACCAACGGCTACTACGCGGGCAACGCGCTGTGGGGCCCGATCATGGGCAGCCCGTACGCCGCCGCGGTGACCCAGTGGTCGCGCGGCGACTACCTCGGCGCCAACAACCACGAGGACGACGTCGCCGTCATCGCGGCCCACGGCGGCACCCTGCGCACCGACGAGGCCGGCGACAACCCCGACACCGCGCTCCCCTACACCGACCTGCCCCACGGCACCGGCCTGATCACCACCAGCGCCGACCGGGACTGGTACCGCCTCGACGGCTGCTCCGGCACCGTCACCGCTCAGGCCGACCCCTCCGAGGTCGGCCCGAACCTCGACATCCGGCTCGAGCTCCGCAACGCCAGCGGCGCGCTGCTCACCGCCGCGGCCCCGGCCACGACCCGCGTCAACGGCCGGCTCAACGGCCTCAGCGCCACCGTCAGCCGCAGCCTCACCGGCGGCCCCTACTACGTCAGCGTCGCCGGCGCGGGCTCGGGCGAGGGCGGCGCGAGCGGCTGGGCCTCCGGCGGGTACGACGCCTACGGCAGCCTCGGCAGCTACACCCTCGCCGTCACCGGCTGCGCGGGCGGCTCGAGCGTCGCCAAGCCCCCGTCGGCGGCGAAGCCGGGCGCCTCCAGCACGCCCGCGCGGCGGCCGAGCGCGCCCGCCGTACCGAAGGTCGCGAAGGGGGCGACGGGCGGCAAGCTGTCCATCGGCGTCCGCTGGTCGACGCCGGTCACCGGCGGCGCCGCGATCACCGGCTACGTGATCAACGCCTACCGGCTCGACGCCCGCGGCCGTGTGGTCGCGACCAAGCACACGAGCGTCCTGCCGGGCACCACGCAGGCCGTGCAGCTGATGCTGCCGAAGGGGCGCTGGGCGGTGCGGATCAAGGCCCGCAACCGGATCGGCTGGGGGCCGCTGAGCCCGCGGTCGGCGGCCGCGAAGGCCCGCTGACCGCGGCGCTCGGCCGGGATCAGTTGTCGGCGGCCTTCTCGGTGCCGCGGCGCCAGCGGATGCCGGCCTCGAGGAAGCCGTCGATCTCGCCGTCGAAGGTGGCCTGCGGGTTGCCGGTCTCGTAGCCGGTGCGCAGGTCCTTGACGATCTGGTAGGGGTTGAGCACGTAGTTGCGCATCTGGTCGCCCCAGCTCGCGGCGACGTCGCCCTTGAGGTCCTTCTTGAGCGCGGCCTCCTCGGCCTTCTTCAGGGCGAGGAGCTTGGCCTTGAGGACGACCATCGCGGAGGCCTTGTTCTGCAGCTGCGACTTCTCGTTCTGGCAGCTGACCACGATGCCGGTCGGGATGTGCGTCAGGCGGACCGCGGAGTCGGTGGTGTTGACCGACTGGCCGCCGGGGCCGCCGGAGCGGAAGACGTCGACGCGAACCTCGTTCTCGTCGACCTCGATCTCGTCGGTCTGCTCGAGCACCGGGACCACCTCGACCGCGGCGAACGACGTCTGCCGCCGTCCCTGGTTGTCGAACGGGCTGATCCGGACCAGCCGGTGCGTGCCGACCTCGACCGAGAGGGTGCCGTAGGCGTAGGGGGCGTGGATGGCGAACTCGGCCGACTTGATGCCGGCCTCCTCGGCGTAGGAGATGTCGTAGACCTCGACGGGGTACTTGTTGCGCTCGGCCCAGCGGGTGTACATCCGCATCAGCATCTCGGCGAAGTCGGCCGCGTCGACACCGCCGGCGCCGGAGCGGATGGTGACGATGGCCTCGCGCTCGTCGTACTCACCGGAGAGGAGGGTGCGGACCTCGAGCCCCTCGACGGCCTTCTTGACCTTGCCCAGCTCGGTCTCGGCCTCGGCCAGCGTGTCGGCGTCGCTCTCCTCGGCCGCGAGCTCGGCGAGGACCGCGAGGTCCTCGATCCGGCCCTGCAGAGCGCGGAACCGCTCGACCTGGCCCTGCAGCGACGAGAGCCGACCGGTGACGCGCGTGGCGTTGGCCTGGTCGTCCCAGAGGTCGGGCGCGGCGACCTGGACCCCGAGGTCGGCGATCTCCTGCTCCATCGCGGGCAGGTCGAGGACCTGCTCGATGGTGTGCATCGTCGCAGTCAGCTGCTTGATCTCGGCGTCGTAATCGGGTCCAGCCACAAGACACAAGGCTACGGCGCGAGGGGGTACGGCGGCGAACCGCGGTCGCCGCGGGGGCGGTGCGGGTGCGCCGGGGGGTGTGCGCGAGGTTCGCCCGGGGCGTGGGCGCGGCTGCGCCCAGGGTGCGGCGGAGGTGATCGGCGCGGATCCGATGAACCAGGTTCATGCCTCCCCGCCGATGATCGACCCGGCAGAAGTTTCTGCCGGGTCGGCGCATTTCGCGAGCCAGTTTGTGCCGGGTCGGCGCATTTCGCGCGCCAGTTTGTGCCGGGTCGGCGACGCCCCGACCGGCCCCGGGGCACCCCAAGACCCCTTGCAAAGAAAACGTGAACAGTTTTCAGAAAGGGATGTGCTGGGCGTCACAAACCTGCTTGAATCCCGGCACTCCCTCCGCCACATGGGCTCCCGTGCCCGTCCCTCTCGGGTGGCACCCCCCCACTCACACGGGACGGTGACGCATGCTCCCTGGGCCGAACGACAGCACTCTTCACCCGACAGACCGACGCCGACGCCCAGCGCCCCACGCACGCGCGACGCGCGCGTTCCGGCGCCGGATGAGCTGGCTCAGCGTGCTCGCGACCGTGGTCGCGACGCTGGCGGCAGCGGCGACCGGCGTACCGGCGCACGCGGCGCAGGCGTCCGGCGACGACGTGGTGGCGTGGAACACCGGGTGGGCGTGGACCTACCAGACCACGTTCCGCTACACCGGCGACACGGCGGACGTCACGATCAATGAGAACGTGACCTACACGGTCGCGGGGGTCGAGAGCTTCCAGGGACACAGCGCCTACAAGCTCACCATCACCGGCACCATCACCGGCGGCAGCGGTACGGCGAGCACCCCGCAGGGCAACGCCAGCCTCAGCAACTTCTCCGGCTCGGTGAGCGGCACCAAGTACGTCCGCCGCTCCGACCTGGCCCTGCTGCAGGAGAAGCAGCACCAGAACCTGTCCGCGAAGGCCTCGATCTCGATCATCTCGGTGGGCATCACCGCGGCGATCGACCTCGACATGGTCCCCCGCGGCGGCTGGCGCGCGCTCGACTTCCCGATCGAGGCCGGGCAGAGCTGGCAGAACAATGTGGACGTCGACTACACCGGCGGCTTCACCTACGACGCCGGCAGCCTCGGGGGCACCGGCGGCAGCCCGTTCGACGGCACCTTCTCCCTCAACGCCCCGGCGAACGTCACCAGCGCGAACGCGACCGCCCCGGTCGGCAACGTCCCGGCCCGCCGCGTCCACTCGCAGAGCGCCGACGGCTCCATGGTGAGCACCCACTGGTGGTCGCCGGGCCACCGCAACGACGCGCAGGAGTACCTCAAGCTCCCCCTCGACGGCGCCACGCTGACCATCGACCGCAAGCTGTCGAACGCCTCCACCCCGGCCGCCTCGACCACGCTCACCGAGACCCTCACCCCGTCCCTGACCTGCGGTGGCGGCGACGTCGCCGTCGAGGGCCGGCTCAGCACGGGCGCGGCCGGCGTCCCGGTGACGATCACGCTCGACAAGTCGCCCCTCACGCCCGGCCTCGGCGTCACGGTCACCACGACGACGACCGCCAACGGCAACTACTCCGCCACCGTCCCCGCTCCCGGGCAGGCCGACGGCCTGCAGAAGAACGGCGTCCGCGGCAGCTGGGGCGTCCTCGTCACGGCCGGCGGCATCACCAACGCCGCGACCGTCGTCGTCACCCCGAAGAACTGCTCGTCGCTGACCTACGCCGGCGCCACCGGCGCCCCGCAGGGCACCAGCGCGACGGTGCGCGCGAAGCTCGTCGACCCCACCGGCGACAACGTCGCCGGCCGCACGGTCACCTTCGCCCTCTCCGGCGGCGCCACCGTCACCGCGACCACCGACGCGGCGGGCATCGCCGAGACCCAGGTCGCCGTCGCCGGTCCGCCGCGCAGCGCCACCGTCACCGCCTCGTACGCCGGCGACGCCACCCACGAGCCCGCCTCGGCGTCCTCCGCGTTCACCGTCGGGACCATCCCGACGACGACCACGGTCATCGCCGACCCGGGCACCGTCACCATCGGCGACCCGGTCCGGTTCACCGCGACCGTCGCGCCGTCCCACGGCGGCAACCCGGCCGGCACGGTGCAGTTCCGCGTCGACGGCGCCGACTTCGGCTCGCCCGTCGCGCTGAGCGGCGGCCAGGCCACCAGCGCCGCGCTCTCCACGCTCGGCCTCGGCATGCACTCGGTCGTCGCGATCTACAGCGGCACCGCCGACCACACGGCCAGCTCGTCGTCCGCGGTCGACTTCCGGGTCCGCGTGCCGCTCCTCGGCACCAGCACCGCATCGTCGGTCTCGCCGTCGAATGCGGCGTACGGCCAGCCGGTCACGCTCTCCGCGACCGTCTCCGCCGGCTCCGGCACCCCCACCGGTGACGTCGTCTTCACCGTCGGCGGCACCGAGGTCGGCCGTGCCGGCGTCGGCACCGACGGCAACGCCTCGGTCGTCGTCACGGACCTCCCGGTCGGCAGCAACGCCGTGGTCGCCACCTACACCGGCGACGACGTGTACGGCGGCAGCGCGGCGTCCCCGCGGACCGTCACCGTCTCCAAGGCCACGGTCGGCGTCGAGCTCGACGCGTCCGCGAGCCACACGGTGAGCGGCGAGGCGGTCAGCTTCACCGCGACCGTCGCGGCCCAGGCCCCGGGCGGCGGCACGCCGGCCGGCTCGGTCCAGCTGCTCGTCGACGGCACCGCCGTCGGCAGCCCGGTCGCCCTCGACAACGGCGTCGCCGCCTTCGCTCCGGTCACCTCGCTGCGGGCCGGGACGCACACCGTCGAGGCCCGGTACGCCGGCAACGCCAACTACGCGAACGGCTCCGACCAGACCCAGCAGGTCGTCTCCCCCGCCGACACCACGACCGTCGTCCAGGCGATCCCGGCCACGTCGGTGCAGGACCAGAACGTCACGCTGACCGCCGTCGTCACCGCCGTGAGCCCCGGCTCAGGCGCCCCCGGCGGCACGGTGACCTTCTTCGCCGACGGCGAGTCCCTCGGCGCCGTCCCGGTCACGGCCTCGGCCTCCGGCAGCACCGCGAGCCTGGACGTCGACGACCTCGCCCCGGGCAGCCACCAGATCACCGCGCGCTACGCCGGTGACGACGACTACACGGCGAGCGAGTCGGAGGCCGTCGGACAGACGGTGATCGCGGGCACGGCCGTCGTCGGTACGACGACCGCGCTCACCTCGAGCGACAGCCCGTCGGCCTACGGCTGGGACGTCACGTTCACCGCCACGGTGGCCGCCGACGACGACAGCACCCCGACCGGCACCGTGCAGTTCTCGGTCGACGGCCAGGACCTCGGCTCACCCGTCGCGGTCGACGCGAACGGCCGGGCCGTCAGCCCCGCCGTCTCGCACCTCGAGGTGGGTGACCACACGGTCATCGCCAGCTTCGTGGCGGCCTCCGGCTACTCCGACAGCGGCGCGCTCCTCACCCACACGGTCGCGCTCGCCGCGGCGCACCCGCACCTGACCTCCTCCAAGCCCACCTCGGGTGTCGGCGAGGACGTCCGGTTCACGGTCGACGTCACCTCGGCGTCGGGCGACGTCCCGAGCGGCGCGGTCCAGTTCCGCGTCGACGGTCACGCGCTCGGCACCGGCGTCCAGCTCGTCGACGGCAGCGCCACCAGCGTCGTCGTCAACGACCTGGCGCCCGGCGACCACACCGTCACGGTGCTCTACTCGGGCGACGGCCGCTACGGATCGGCCACCGACGAGCTCACCCAGAAGGTCGTCCAGGTCGCCACCCGGATGGATCTGGCGTCGTCCGCCCTCCCGTCGACCTACGGCGAGGCCCGCCCCTTCCAGGCGATCGTGTGGCCGGAGGACACCAGCCTCGGCACGCCGACCGGCTCGGTGACCTTCTACTCCGACGGCGTCGCGATCGGCACGGTGGCGCTCTCGCCGTCGCCGGCGCCGAATGTCGCGAAGGCGAGCCAGGCCACGATCTCCACCAGCACGCTGTCGGCGGGCACGCACCACATCACCGCCGTCTACGCCGGCACCGACAGCTTCAAGGGCAGCTCGGCAGGGCCGTTCCCGGTGACGATCAACAAGCTGGCGACGACGATGACGGCCGCACCCGCGGCGGTCGCGCTGACCCCGCTGATGCTGCCGCTGGGCCAGCTCCGCGCGACCGTCACCGGAGGCGGCCGGGCCGTCGCCGGCGTCCCGGTCGAGTTCCGGGCGGGCGCCAAGCTGCTCTGCACGGCCACGACCAACGAGTCCGGGATCGCGGTCTGCAACGCGGGCTCGCAGATCGTCCTGCTGACGGCGGCCCTCGGATACACGGCCACCTTCCCCGGTGACGCCAACCACCTCTCCTCCACGGCGCGCGGCGCCCTGATCAAGTGAGCGCGACAGCGATGAAAGGAACCTCAGTGCGCCGAATGATCGCGGGCCTCGCGGCCTCCACCCTGACGATCGGGCTTCCCGTCGTCCTGGCCTCGTCGGCCTCGGCCGACATCACGGCTCCGGCCCAGAACGCCGTACTGCGAGGCAATGCCACGCTCTCGGCGAGCGGCGCCACCGACTCCGGCACCGGCTGCATCGCCGCGGACGGGCCGCTCACCCAGCTCCAGCTGCGGATCCCCGGCGGCGCCGAGGTCTTCACCAACGAGCAGGGCGGCACCGGGGCCAAGAGCGTCGTCATCGACACCCACAACTACCCGAACGGCTCCTACATCGCGCGGGCCAACGAGCGGAACCGGTCGGGCTTCCTCTACTGCCCGACCAGCTGGAAGACGACCGACCGCGCGGTCACGATCGACAACATCACCGCACTCGCCTACACCGGGGACACCGCGGGCGCGCAGAACACCTCCGTCACGGTCAAGGCCAAGCTGACCGACCCCAACCTGGCGGCCTCCGTGCTGCCGGGCCGGGTCGTGACCTTCGCCCTGTCCGGGGGTACGTCGGTCAACGCCACCACCGACGCCAGCGGCATCGCCACGGCGACCCTGCCGGTGTCGGGACCGCCGCGGACGGCGACCCTGACGGCGTCCTTCGCCCAGACCACCTACTACAAGGGCTCCACGGCGCCCGTGACGTTCGAGGTCACGAAGAACCCGAGCACCACCACCGTGGTGCAGCCGGCCTCGGTCGTGCACGGTCAGCCGGTGTCGTTCACCGCGCAGGTGGCCGCCAACAACGGCTCGAGCACGCCGACCGGCACCATCCAGTTCACCGTCGACGGCAACGACCTCGGCGCGCCGGTCCCGATCTCGGGCGGGGCGGCGTCGTCGGCGCCGACCGCGGCGCTGAGCACCGGAGCGCACGCCATCGGCGCGCGCTACAGCGGTGACGCCAACGTCGCGACCAGCACCTCGGCCACCAAGCAGCTCACCGTCGGCAAGGCGCCGACGAGCACGGTGCTCACCAGCACCGGCTCGCCCACGGTCAGTGGCCAGGCGGTCACCTTCACCGCGTCGATCAGCGTCCTGGCGCCGGGCGCGGGCGACCCGGCGGGCGGCGTCCAGTTCAACGTGGACGGCGCGCCGTACGGCACCGCGATCCCGCTGAACGGCGACGACGAGGCCGAGCTGACGATCAGCAACCTGCCGGCGGGCAACCACGACGTGCAGGCGACGTACAACGGCAACGTCGACTTCGCCGCCAGCGCGTCGGGGACCCTCACCCACGGCGTCGACCGGGCCGACACCACGCTCCAGCTGAGCTCGTCGAACCCCGGCGCCGTGGCCGGCGAGCCGCTCAGCTACACCGCGCACGTCACCGTCGTAGGCCCCGGCGCCGGTGACCCGAGCGGCACCGTGCAGTTCTTCGCGGACGGCGACCCGATCGGCTCCCCGGTCGCGCTGAACAACGGCAGTGCCGTCTCCTCGACGGTCAAGCTCCCCGCGGGCAGCCACGCGATCACGGCCAACTACGAGGGCGACAGCCGGTTCGCGGGCGCGTCGAGCGGCTACACCCAGACCGTCGCCGCGGCGCAGACGACGACCGTCGTCACCGTCGACCCCAGCCCGTCGGTCTTCGGCCAGCCGGTGACGATCAGCGCCACCGTCACGCCGCAGGCTCCGGCCACCGGCCAGCCGGTCGGGCTCGTGCAGTTCACGATCGACGGCCAGCCCGGCCCGTACGTCACCCTCGTCGACGGCGTCGCGGAGCTCGACACGAGCACGCTCTCCCGCGGCACCCACCAGATCAAGGCGGTCTACTTCAGCTCCGACCCGAGCTTCTTCACCAGCACCTCGGCGACCGTCAACCACACGGTCAACAAGGCGGCGACGAAGACCACCGTCACCAGCTCCTCGCCGGTCGCCGTCTTCGGCCAGCCGGTCACCTTCACCGCGACCGTCGCCGTCCTGGCGCCGGGCGCCGGCAACCCGTCCGGCACGGTGACCTTCACCGACGGCGACACCGTCGTCGGGACCGCTCCGGTCAGCTCGCTCACCGGCGGCACCGCCTCGATCACGGTCGACTCGCTCGGCGTCGGGCAGCACGCCGTGGTCGCGACGTACGAGGGTGACGACAGCTTCTCCGGAAGCAACGGCACGGCGGCCCAGAAGGTCCAGCGGGCGCAGACCTCGACGATCGTGGCCTCGACGGCGAACCCGTCGCAGCCGGGCAACGCGGTCCGCTTCACCGCCACCGTCAGCCCCGTCGCTCCCGGCGCCGGTGTCCCCGGCGGGACCGTGCAGTTCAAGGTCAACGGCGCGGCGCTCGGCGCTCCCGCCGTCCTGACCGACGGCACCGCCACCAGCCCCGACTTCTCGAACCTGTCGCCCGGCACCTACCGGATCTCCGCCGTCTACAGCGGTGAGCCGCGCTTCGTCGCCAGCACCGGCCTGCTCGACCAGGGCAACGGCCAGACCGTCGGCAAGGCCGGGACCGCGCTCGAGCTCGTGTCGGACGACGACACCGCGCAGCCGGGTCAGCCGGTGACCTTCACCGCCACCGTGCGGACGGTCGCCCCGGCGACCGGCAAGGCGACGGGCGTCGTGCAGTTCTGGGACGGCGACACGCTGATCGGCGCCGGCAGCCTGGCCCCGGCCTCGGCCACCAACACCAGCGTCGCGTCGTACACGACCACCGCGCTGACGCCCGGCACCCACGAGATCCGTGCGGTGTACGCCGGCAGCGTGACCTTCGACGGCTCCTCCGCCACCACCGCGCAGGACGTGTCGACGATCGTGACGGTCACCGGGATCGAGTCCTCGGCGAACCCGTCGGCCTATGGCGACACGTTCACCCTCAAGGCGGTCGTCGCGGACACCGTCGCCTCGGCGGGCAAGCCGACCGGGACGGTCACCTTCCTCGACGGCCAGAACGTCCTCGGGACGGTCGCGCTGGCGACGGTGAACGGCCGTCAGGAGGCGACCCTGCAGGTCACCGGCCTCGCCAGCGGCAACCACCCGCTGCGGGCGTCGTACTCGGGGAGCAGCTCGCGCGCCGCGAGCGTCTCGCCGAGCCTGACGCAGGTGGTCCAGCGGGCCGCGACCCGGCTCGACGACCTGCGGACGACCGTCGTCCTCGGCTCGGTGCGCGACGTCTACGCCACGCTGCGCGACAGCCACGGCAACCCGCTCGCCGGCCAGACGCTGACGTTCCGGACCGCCTCGTCCCTGCCGGGCGGTGACGGCCAGCGCCTGATCTGCGAGACCCAGACCGACCAGAACGGCGTCGGCCACTGCGTCGTCGAGCCGCGCTGGCGCAGCCTGGTCACGCAGGCGGGATTCGACGTCTTCTACGACGGGACGGCGAACTACCAGCCGACCAGCGACCACGGCGGTCGCGGCTGATCCTGGCCGCATCTCATCCGCACCCCCGCGACCTGGCTCCAGGTCGCGGGGGTGCGGCATCTCGAGGCGCGCGCCGGTCGGTGCCGCGCTCACCGCTCCGGATCGACGACGGCAGCGCCCACCGCCCGGACCGTCGTCGCCGACGTCCCCGGCAGGTGGAGCGGGAGCGCCAGCGGCGCGGTCAGGACGACGACCACCCGCTCGCCCCGGACCTCCACCCGCGCGCGCAGGCCGGGGTGCGCGCGGAGGGCGCCGGTGTCGCGGAGGTACGCCCGGACCGCCCGCTCGGCCTCCGCGCGCGAGACGGGAAGCGGGCCGTGGGTGAGGCCGCCGACGTACGCCGCCGAGCCCTGCGCGCCCAGGTCGGCCCCCTGGAGCGCGGCGCCGTCGGCGAGGGCGTCGAGGCGCTCGCGCGCGAGGTAGGCCGCGCTCGCGTCGACGACGACCGCGACGAGGACCAGCACGATCGCGGCGAACGCGAGGACCAGCGGCGTCGCGCTCCCCCGGTCAGCGCGGTCAGCGCGGTGCGGGCGCGTCACGGTAACGACCGATCGGGACGGTCTCGGCGGCCCGCAGCCGGAAGGTCGGCGTACCGGCGCCGAGGACGTCCGGGAGCAGCGGGAGCGTCACGGCCGTGTCGATCCGGACCGTGATGACGGAGGCGGCCCGGTGACAGCTGCGCGGGTACGGCGTGCAGCTGACCAGCACGCGCAGCGGCGCATCCCCCGCGCCCTGGTCGGCGAGCGTCTGCCGCGCGACCGACTCGGCGCGGCGCCGTCCGGCGCTGTCGTCGGGAGCGAGCGCGTAGGCGCGCGCCGCGGCCCGAGCGGCGGCGCTGACGCCGTACGAGCCGCGCTGGACCTCGGATACCGACAGCACCACCCACAGCAGCGGCAGGATCAGGATCAGGCCGACCCAGGCCATCTCGATCAGGCCGTTCCCCCGCTCGTCGCGCCGCGGGCCGCGCCTCACGGCAGCTCCTCGACGGCCCGGCCCGAGGCGGTGACCTCGAGGGCCGGGCCGCCGAGGTCNNCCCCGAGGGCCGGCCCGCCGAGGTCGAGGCCGAGCGCCGGGACCCGCGCCCGCACGGTGATCTCGACACCCGGAGCGCCGTCGACCACGACCCGCCGGACGCCGACGTGCCGCGCGTACGACGGGCCGAGCGCGGCGCTGATCCGGGCCCGCGTCCGCGCGACGCCCTCGGCGGGGCCGCGGTCGGCGGTCGCCGCGAGCCGGGCGCCCTCGGACGCCGCCGCGGCGAGCGTGGTCCGCACGTGCAGGACCAGCGCCACCTGCAGGACGCCGAGGACGAGCGGCACCAGGACGAGGCTCACCAGCGCGACGTCGACGAGCGCCGTTCCTCGCTGGCAGCGGGTCACCGCACCGAGGCGAGCGCGTCGCGCAGGATGCCGACCAGCTGGGGCTGCGCGATCCCCCACAGCGCCATGCCGATGCTGACCGTCATCAAGGTGACCAGCACCCAGCCGGGCACGTCGCCGCGCTCGTCGCCCGGCCGCCGCCTTCGCCCGCGCGGCGCGGGCCGAGCGCGGGGTGGTCGGAGCAGGGAGCGGGGTCGCGGGAGCAGGCGGACGAGGTGCATGGGCGGCCTTTCGTGGAGGGGGTCAGTGGCTGAGGGTGAGGCCCACGAGACCGGGCCAGAAGGCGAAGAAGACGGTCGTGGGCAGGACGAGCAGGACGACCGGCGCCATCATCGCGATCTCCTTGCGGGAGGCCTGCTCGATGAGCGCCCGGCGTCCGGCCTCCCGGACGTCGGCGGCCTGCGCGTGGAGGACCTCGGCGAGCGGCGTCCCGCGCTCGATCGCGACCGCGATGCCGTGGGCGAAGCGCGCGACGACGGGAAGGCCGGTCGTCGCGGCGAGGCGGTCGAGGGCGTCGGTGATCTGGCCGCCTGATCGGACCCGGGCGAGGACCTCGGCGAGGACGGCGGAGAGCTCACCCCCGCTGCGGCGGACGACGCGGTCGAGGGCGGCGACCGGCGCCTCCCCCGCCGCGACGCTGAGCGCGAGCAGCTCGGCGACGGTCGGGAACTCGGCGAGGATCGCCGACTCACGGCGCTTGACCGCGGCGGTCAGCCGCTGGTCACGCAGGAGCAGGCCGCAGCCGAAGCCGCCCACGCAGAGTAGGAGGAGGGGCACCGGCGCAGTCGGACGGGTCCAGGTGCGGAGCAGGGCGTAGGCGGCGGTCGCGCCGAAGCCGCCGAGACCCCACAGCACCTGCTCGACGCGGAAGGACGGCACGCCGAGGGGCGATCCGGCGCGATCGAGCCGACGCTGCACCGAGGCCGCGCCGCCGAGCGTGCGGTCGACGAGGTCGGCCAGATCGGCCACCCAGCGCGGCTGCGCACGGCCGCGGGAAGGTGCGGACGGCGGGTCGGGAAGGACGTCTCGGAGGTAGGGCAGCACCCGCGCGGCCAGGGGCATCCGGCGGATCGCGGCCACCCGTACGACGACGAGCACCGTGCCGAGACCGGCGCCGAGCCCGAGCAGGGCTCCGAGAAGGGCCGGGCTCATCGCAGGATCCGACGCTCGACGGGAAGCCGGCCGAGCCGGGTCATCAGCCGGTAGGCGACGAGGCAGACCAACGCGCCCGCCACCAGGACGACGGCGCCCGCGGGCGACTGGTAGCGCTGGATCACGCTCCGCTGCGTCGCCATCACGACCAGCACCAGCCAGGGGGACGCCACCGCCAGCCGCGCGCCGTTGACCGCCCAGGACTGCCGCGCCTCCAGCTCGGCGCGGGTGCGCAGGTCGTCGCGCAGATAACCGGACAGGTTGCGCAGCAGGCGTCCGAGCTGGCCCCCGCCGACCTCGCGCGCGATCCGCAGCCCCTCG
>NZ_BAABAC010000008.1:0-8233 GCF_039537225.1 Nocardioides ginsengisoli | reverse complement strand
AGCCGGTCGAGACAGTCGCCGAAGCGCCCTGAGGCCTGGTAGTCGAGGGCGAAGGCCTCGAAGGCGGGGCGCAGCGGCTCCGGCCCGCGGACGGCGAGCGCGGCGACCGCGTCGGGCAGCGACATCCCCGCACGTACGGCGGAAGCGAGGTCGTCGACGGCGTCGGGCCACACCTCGGCGAGCTCGCGCCGCCGTCGCCGCGCACGCGTCCGGACCACGGCGCGCGGCACGCTCATGGCGAGCACGGCCACCACCGGCCCGAGGACGACCAGACCGGTGACGGCGACCGCCCCGACGGCCGCGAGCGCGGCAGACGCGAGCGCGGCGATCCGGCGTCGGCTCGATCGTGCCCGGGGCTCGGCGGCCACCACCTGGGGCCGGCAGAACGCCGCCCAGATCAGCAGCAGACCGAGCCCCAGGCCGAGACCGACCAACGCACCCATGCCCTCACCCCGCCTCGTGCAGCAGCCGGGAGACGTCGATGCCGACGCGGGCGAAGCGCTCGGGGCGTGGCGGCCTGCCGATCCCGCGGCGGAGCGCACCGGCCGACCACTCGAAGACCGGCTCGGTCTCGATGACATCGCCCTCCGTGCGCCCCGGGACCGCCAGGATCTCGACCACCCGACGCTGCCCGGACGGATCGAGCGCGAGGTGGACGACCAGGTCGACCGAGGCGGCGACGGTGGGGACGACGAAGCGGGCGGAGATGTTCTCGCCCGCCAGCAGCGGGAGCGTGCAGGCCTTGGTCAGCGCCTCACGGGCGCTGTTGGCGTGGAGCGTGCACATCCCCGGTAGACCGGAGTTGAGCGCGAGGAGCAGGTCGAGACACTCCTCGGCGCGGACCTCGCCGACGAGGATGCGGGTGGGCCGCATGCGCAGCGACTCCTTGACCAGGTCGCGCAGCCGCACCTCGCCGGTGCCCTCCAGCCCCTCGGGGCGCGTCTGCAGGGCGACCCAGTCGGGATGCGGGAAGCGCATCTCGAAGACCTCCTCGGCGGAGATCACCCGCTCGCCACCGGGGATCTCGCCCGCGAGGCAGTTGAGCAGGGTCGTCTTGCCGGCCTGGGTCGCCCCGCTCACGAGGATGTTGAGACCCGCCCGCACCGACGCCTCGAGGAAGCGCGCCGCGGCCGGGGTGAGCGTGCCGCACTCGACCAGTGCCCCCAACCGCGCCGCGCGCATCACGAACTTGCGGATGTTGACCGCCGAGAACCCGCGCGCGATACCGTCGAGCACCACGTGCACCCGGTGCCCGGCCGGCAGCACCGCGTCGACGAAGGGCCGGCTCAGGTCGATCCGACGCCCGGTCGAGGTGAGCATCCGCTCGACGAGCTCGGTGACCTGCTCGGCGGTGAGCACCACATTGGTCAGCTCGTGGCGCCCCGAGCGGGCCACGAAGACCCGGTCGGGGCTGTTGATCCACACCTCCTCGACGGTCGGGTCGTCGAGATGGGGCTGCAGCGGCCCGAAGCCCGCCACCCGTGCGACGAGCTCGGCGACCGCCGCGTCGGGATCGGCGACCGGCGGCACCGCGCCGGTCAGGCTGCGCTCGTCGTGCTCGCGCACCAGCGCGACCGCGAGCCGTCGTACGGCGTGCGGGTCGCGCTGCGGATCGAGCTGCTCGCGCCGTACGGCGTCGCGCAGCTCGGCGTCGAGGACCGCCATCGCAACCATGCCGTCGGACGCTAGGCAGGGTCCGGCGGCGGGAACAGTCACCAGAACCAGAAGGCCGCCACCAGGCGGCGAATGTTGCCGGAACCGGCAACTACACCCGTCCGTGGGTACGACGCCACACGCTCGGCGCCTCGTCGTGCTTGCGGCGGAAGGCCCGGCTGAACGCCTCCTCCGACTCGTAGCCGACCCGCCGCGCGACGGCCGCGACGCCGAGGTCCGAGGAGGCCAGCAGGTCCTCGGCGAGGTGCATCCGCCAGGCGGTGAGATAGCGGATCGGCGAGAGGCCGAGGATCGCGCGGAAGCGGTCGTCGAGCAGCGACTCCGACACGGCCGCAGCGGCGGCCAGCTGGGCGACACTCCACTTGTCGCCGGGCCGGTTGTGGATGAGGGCGAGCGCGGGCGCGAGGACGGGGTCGCCGAGCGCGCGGACGAAGCCGATGTCGCTGGCCGGGGTCTGCGCGAGGTGCAGCCGCAGCACCTCGGCGAAGAGCAGCTGGACCAGGTCGGCCGGGGTGGTGGCGCGGTCGGGCGCGACCAGCGAGGTCCGGTCGAGCGCGTAGTCGATGCTGGCGCGCACCCACTGCGCCGCCGGCCCCTCCGGCCGGACGACGAGCACCCGCGGCAGCGCGCGCAGGTCCGCGTCGAACAGCGAGTCGTCGGAGGTGAGGTAGCCGCACACGACGTGGGTGAGGTCGCCACCGGCGCCGTACTGGATGAACGGCATCACCTCCCAGGGCGGCGGCGCCACGAGCGTCGCGGCGTCGACCACCTCGGCGTCCTCGGTGCCGCCCATCTGGTGCGGGTCGCCGTACGGGATCACGATGACGTCGCCCTGGTCGGCCCAGTGCCGGACGCCGTCGACCTCGATCCAGCAGCGTCCGGCCGCGACCAGGTGGAACGGGATGACCCGGCGCGCCTGCGGGGCGAGCATCCGGGCGAGGTCCTCGGCCGGGACCGAGCGGTAGGCCCAGCCCTCGGTGTACTCGGCGTGCAGGAAGATCGCGCCCTGGACCCGGATCCGGCCGAGCGCGTCGTGCAGCGCCACCGTGGGGTCCGGATCAACCATGGTGGCCGTTCGGTCATGGTCGGCGCCGAAGGCGGGCACGAACCTGAGTGTGGCAGTGAAACCACCACCCCTGAACCACCCATACGGGTGAGATACGGAGCAGACCCATGCCTCTCTTCATGGACGTCCACGAGTCGATGCCCGAGGGCGCGACCGCCGCCGACGTCGCCGGCGCCCACGCCGAGGACGTCAAGATCCAGGACCAGTACGGCGTCAACTACCGCAGCTACTGGGTCGACGAGACCAACGGCAAGATCTTCTGCCTCGTCGAGGCCCCCGACGCCGAGACGGCCGCCCGCGTGCACCGCGAGGCGCACGGACTGGAGGCGGACCGGATCTTCCCGGTCGTCGAGGGCGGCTGACGGTCGGCTGGCCCGGGGTCAGACGCCGCGCGCAGCCCGCTGCCGCGCGATCTCGGCCTTGGCGAGGGCGTTCTTGTGCACCTCGTCGGGACCGTCGGCGAAGCGCAGGGTCCGGATGCCGGCGTACATGTTGGCCAGCGGGAAGTCCTGCGACAGACCACCCGCACCGTGCAGCTGGATCGCCTTGTCGAGGATCCACTGCACGGTCTCGGGCGTCGCGATCTTGATCGCCTGGATCTCGGTGTGCGCGCCCTTGTTGCCGACGGTGTCCATCAGCCACGCGGTCTTGAGCACCAGCAGCCGCAGCTGCTCGAGCTTGACCCGCGACTCCGCGATCCAGCCCCGGATCACACCCTGCTCGGCCAACGGCCGGCCGAACGCGACCCGCTCCTCGGCCCGCGCGCACATCATCTCGATCGCGCGCTCGGCGATGCCGATCGACCGCATGCAGTGGTGGATCCGGCCCGGCCCCAGCCGCGCCTGGGCGATGCCGAAGCCGCCCCCCTCCTCGCCGATCAGGTTGCTGACCGGGATCCGGACGTCGGTGAACCGCAGCTCCGCGTGACCCCCGTGCTCGTGGTCGTCGTAGCCGTAGACCTCCATGCCCCGCACCACCTCCAGGCCCGGGGTGTCGCGCGGCACCAGCACCATCGACTGCTGACGGTGCCGATCCGCGCTCGGGTCCGTCTTGCCCATCACGATGAAGATCGCACAGTTGGGGTTCATCGCACCGGTGATCCACCACTTGCGCCCGTTGAGCACGTACTCGTCGCCGTCACGCACGATCGACAGCTCGATGTTGGTCGCATCCGACGACGCGACATCGGGCTCGGTCATCGCGAACGCCGAGCGGATCTCACCCTCCAGCAGCGGCTCCAGCCACTCCTTCTTCTGCACCTCCGTGCCGAACAGGTGCAGCACCTCCATGTTGCCGGTGTCAGGAGCCGCGCAGTTCATCGCCGCGGGCGCGAGGTGGATCGAACGACCCGAGATCTCGGCCAGGACGGCGTACTGCAGGTTCGTCAGACCCGCGCCCTCCTCACCCGGCAGGAAGAGGTTCCACAGCCCGCGCTTGCGCGCCTCGGCCCGGATCTCGCGGATGACCGGGGCGGAGTCCCAGGCCCAGTGGTCGTCGAGCGCCGCGAGCTGGTCGTGGAACACCGCCTCGGCCGGGTAGACCACCTCGTCCATGAACGCGAGCATCGTGGCCCGCAGCTCCTCGGTGCGCGCGTCGAATCCGAAGTCCATCAGTTCTCCTTGAGTGCGGTGAGCCCTGCGTCGAGCAGGGGGTGGATGACGTCGCCGATGCGGTCGAAACCGGGGCCGACGGTCTGGCCGGCGAGGTAGCGGAAGTGGATCCCCTCCAGGATCGCCGCGAGCTTGTACGCCGCGAGGCCCAAGTACCAGCCGAAGCCGGACAGGTCGCGGTCGCTGCCCGCGGCGTACCGCGCGACGATCTCGTCCTCGCTCAGGAAGCCGGGCGCCTCGGACGCGTCGGCGACGGCCTCGCCGACCGCCCCGCCGAGGCGGTGGTAGGTCAGCATCAGCGCAAGGTCGGTGAGCGGGTCGCCGAGCGTCGCCATCTCCCAGTCCAAGACGGCGGTCGCGCGGTCGGCGCCGTCGACCAGCAGGTTGTCGAGGCGGTAGTCGCCGTGCACGATCCCGACCGCCGACTCCGCCGGCACCGACGCCCCGAGCCGCCGGTGCAGCTCGTCGGCCGCCGGCAGGTCACGGGTGTAGGAGGCCTCCAGCTGCTTGCGCCAGCGCGCCACCTGGCGCCCGAGGAAGCCCTCCGGACGGCCGAAGTCGCCGAGCCCGACCGCCGCCGGGTCGACCGCGTGCAGCACGGCGAGGGTGTCGACGAGCGTCGTGGAGATCGCGCGCGTGCGCTCCTCCCCCAGCGCGGCGAGCTCGGCGGCCCGGCGGTAGGGCACGCCGGCGCAGCGCTCCATCACGTAGAACTCCGCGCCCACGACGTCCTTGTCGGCGCAGAAGGCGTAGGTGCGCGGGACCGGGACGGCGGTCGGCTGCAGCGCCGACATCACGCGGTACTCACGGCCCATGTCGTGCGCGGTCGCCAGCACGTGGCCCAGCGGCGGGCGCCGCACGATCCACGTGGAGGCGCCGTCGGAGACGACGAACGTCAGGTTGGACTTGCCGCCCGCGATGAGCTCGGCGGTCAGGGCCGAGCCCGCACCCGGGACGGCATCGGCGAGCCAGGCGCCGAGCGCGTCGAGATCGAGGCCCGGCGGGTTCACTCGACGCCGCCGGTGAGCGAGACACCGCCGTCGATGACCACGGTCTGGCCGGTGATCCAGGCCGCGTCGGACGACAGCAGGAAGGCGACGACGCTGCCGATGTCGTCGGGCTCGCCGAGCCGCTTGAGCGGGTACTGCGCGGCGACGTCGGCCTCGCGGCCCTCGTAGAGGGCGGTGGCGAAGCGAGTCTTGACCACGGCCGGCGCGACCGCGTTGACGCGGATGTCGGGGCCGAGCTCGACGGCGAGCAGCTCGGTCATCGAGATCAGCATCGCCTTGCTGGCGCCGTACATGCCGATGCCGGGGGCGGGCTTCACGGCCGACACCGACGAGACGTTGACGACCGCGCCGCCGTGCTCTTTCATCCAGGCGGCGTGCACCTGCTGGGTCCAGGCCAGCGTCGCGAGGCAGTTGACCTCGACGATCTTGCGCGCGGCGGCGAGGTCGAGCTCGATCATCGGCCCGTACGCCGGGTTGATGCCGGTGTTGTTGACGAGCAGGTCGGCGCCGCCGAAGGTCTCGATCGCCTGGCGTACGACGTCGGCCTGGTGCTCCGCGTCGTCGGCCCGGCCCGCGACACCGAGGGCCTTCGCGGGGCCGCCGAGCGCCGCGACGGCCTCGTCGAGCGCCTCCTTGCCGCGACCGGTGACGACCACACGCGCGCCCTCCGCGACGAGCCGCTCGGCGATCGCGAAGCCGATCCCTCGGCTGGCGCCGGTGACGATCGCGGTCTTGCCCTCGAACCTAGTGCTCACGTGTGCCCCGCTTCCGTAGTTACTAAGCGCTTGCTTAGCGAGTACGCTAACCATGCACGCCACCACCGCACGGCGTCAAGAGCACCCCTCAGTCGCCCCAGGAGCAGCCCATGACCGTCCCGACCCGCGCCGACGCCACGCGGGCCCGGCTGCTCGAGGCCGCGGTCACGGCGTTCTCCGAGAAGGGCTTCCACGGCACCACGACGCGTGACATCGCGGGCGCGGCCGGGATGTCGCCCGCGGCCGTCTACGTGCACCACAAGTCGAAGGAGGAGCTGCTCTTCCTGATCTCCGAGGCAGGGCACCGCGAGGCGCTCGACGTCCTCCGCCAGGCCCGCGCGGGCGCGACCGATCCGGTCGCGCAGCTCGCCGACGCCGCGCGCGCGTTCGCGGAGTTCCACGCGCACCACCACACGGTCGCGCGGATCCTCAACTACGAGCTGGCGGCGCTCAGCGACGAGCACCGCGCCGAGATCGACGTCCTGCGCCGGGGCATCGACAACGAGCTGCGCGAGCTCGTGCGCGAGGGCGTCGCGGCGGGCGTCTTCGACACGCCCGACCCGGCGCTGGCCGCCACCGCGCTCGCCTCGATGGGCGTCGACATCGCCCGCTGGTACCGCGACGACGGCGAGTGGACGCCCGACCAGATCGGCGCCTACTACTCCGATCTCGCCCTGAGGCTGGTCGGCGTCAGCGCGCGATCCGGATCATCTTCTTGTTGACGAACTCGTCGATGCCGAGGCGCCCCAGCTCCCGACCGAAGCCGGACAGGCGCACGCCGCCGAAGGGCAGCTCGACCGCCTCCAGGCCGACGCCGTTGACGAAGACCATGCCGACCTCGAGCGCGCTGGCGACGCGGTCGGCCTGCTCGGGGTCGGTCGTGTAGACGTAGGAGCCCAGTCCGTAGGGGGTGTCGTTGGCGATCCGGACGGCGTCGGCCTCGTCGGCGGCGCGGAAGACCATCGCGACCGGGCCGAAGAACTCCTGGTGGTAGGCCGGGTTGTCGGGCGTGACGTCGGTGAGGACGCCGACCGGGTGGAAGGCGCCGTCGCGCTCCCCCGCCGACACCAGCCTGGCGCCGGCGTCGACCGCCGCGGCGACCTGGCCGGCGAGCTCCTCGGCCGCGCCGACCGACGAGAGCGGCGCGCCGTTGCCGGCGGTCGCGATCCGGTCGTCGAGCAGGGCGACGAACTCGTCGTACAGCTCGTCGACGACGACGAAGCGCTTGGCGCCGTTGCACGCCTGGCCGACATTGCCGACCCGCGCGGAGAGCGCGTCGTCGACGGCGCCGGCCAGGTCGTCGGTCGACAGCAGCACGAACGGGTCGGCGCCGCCCAGCTCGAGGACGCACTTCTTCAGGTGGCGCCCGGCGAGCTCGCCGATGATCGAGCCGGCGCGCTCGGAGCCGGTCAGCGAGACGCCGTGGATCCGGCGGTCGGCGATGACGTCGGCGATCTGGTCGCTCGTCGCGTAGACGTTGACGTAGGCGCCCTCGGGCAGCCCGGCGTCCTGGAAGATCCGCTCCTGCAGCGCCGCGGAGCGCGGGCACTGGGCCGCGTGCTTGAGGACGATCGTGTTGCCCAGCAGCAGGTTCGGCGCCGCGAAGCGGGCGACCTGATAGACCGGGTAGTTCCACGGCATGATCCCGAGCAGCGCACCCACCGACTGGCGACGCAGCAGCGCGCGGCCGTCGCCGCCGAGCAGCTCGATCTCCTCGTCGGCGAGGAAGCTCTCGGCGCGATCGGCGTAGTACTGGTAGATGTCGGCCGAGAAGAGCACCTCGCCCTTCGCCGCGCCGATCGCCTTGCCCATCTCGAGGTTGATCGCCTCGGCCAGTTCGTCGACCCGCTCGCGGTGCAGCTCGGCGACCCGGTGCATCGCGGCCGCCCGCTCGGCGACCGAGGTCTCGCGGCCCCAGCGCTCGTGGACGTTCGCGGCGGCGGCGACCGCGGCGGACACCTCGGCGTCGCTGGCGGTCGGGAAGGTCTCCAGCACCTCGCCGGTGGCGGGGTTGCGGACGGCGTACTTGCTCACTGGATTACCTTCCTCACGTCGGCAGGAACAACTGACCTGCTGATGCACCCCTGGTCCCCACCGGACCACCGCCAACGTTGCTCG
>NZ_BAABAC010000007.1:0-78977 GCF_039537225.1 Nocardioides ginsengisoli | reverse complement strand
TACGCAGCCCTCAACCGAGAGCCGCAACCCGCATAGGAGCGGCAGAGAACCTGGGGCGCTTCAAAGTGCCCTGAGGTCATCAAGACCGGTGCGAGCACCGGGCTCCGCGGCCACGTCGTGGACATGAGTGGGGACACGGAGTCGTCGTCTGTCGCTCAAATGGTCCGCCTCCACGGGGGGTGAATTCGCGGATGGTGACCGCTAAGAACCCCACACGAGTGATCATGGAAGCAGCATGCCGCCTTCGCCAGTGCGATGCAGGGCACATCGGCAGACCCGTCGCGCGGCACCAGCGGGCGTGGGCGCGGCTACTCGCCGGCACCGACGGCGGCCTGGTTAGTTGTGATGTCCAGGGAGGTTGTACCGCTCGGCGTCGGTGAGTCTGTCTGACAGACGAAGGCCTCCGGTTGTGAAGTGGAGCTGTCTAGTTCACCGCTTCACTGACCGGAGGCCCTCGTGTCCCACGCTACCCATGCCAACGCTGCTCTGACCCCGCGCGTTCGATTGCGGCTCGCCCAACTCGTGGTTGAACGCCGCAGGACCTACGCGGCGGCAGCCAGGATGTTCATGGTCGCCCCGCGGACCGCGAAGAAGTGGGCCGACCGCTATCGCACCGAAGGCGTGGCTGGCATGACCGACCGCAGTTCCCGCCCTCGCACCAGCCCGGCCAAGACCCCGCCCGAGGTGGTCCAGCAGATCGTGCGGCTGCGATGGCGCCACCGGCTCGGCCCGGTCCAGATCGCCGGCCGACTCGGCATGCAGGCCTCGACCGTCCACGCCGTGCTGGTCCGCTGCCGGATCAACCGGCTCTTCCACATCGACCGAGTCACCGGCGAACCGCAACGCCGCTGCGAGCACCCCCACCCCGGGTCGCTGATCCACGTCGACGTGACCAAGTTCGGCAACATCCCCAACGGCCGCGGATGGCGCTATCTCGTCAAGCAACAGGGCGACCGCAACCGCGCGGCAAACCGACACCCACTGCCGCAAGGGCTCCATACGCGGGCCGCTGATGGGGACCGCGTTCGTCCACGCCGTCATCGATGACCATTCCCGCGTGGCCTACGCCGAGATCCACGCCGACGAGAAGGCCGCCACCGCGAACGGGGTACTCCAACGCGCAGCCGCCTGGTTCGCCGACCACGGCGTCAGGGTCGAGCGTGTGCTGTCCGACAATGGCTCGGCCTACCGCTCCCACGCCTGGCGCGAGGCCTGCGCGGAGTTGGGTATCACGCCGAAGCGAACACGCCCCTACGGCCCCCAGGCCAACGGCAAAGCATCGAGCGATTCCACCGCACCCTGGCCGACAGCTGGGCCTATGCGCGGTTCTACGAGTCAACCGAGCAACGCAACCGGCACTGCCCGACTGCCTCCACGTCTACAATCACCACCGCGCCCACTCCGCAATCGGAGCCAAGCCACCAATCACCCGGCTGACCAACGTCCCGGACATCACACCTAGCGAGCCGGGTCCCAAGGATGGACCGGCGGCGTCAACGACTGGCAGTCGTCGCAGTAGTCAGCGGGACCTGCGAGATCGCCCATTTATCCCACGGGAACGCCGCTCGCGCCCTACGATGCGGAGCAACGGTGAGGGACGGGTGTTATCTGCACAATGGCAACAAAGAAGTCGATGAAGACGGTCGCGTTCTTCGAGGTGTGCGACGAGAACGAACTCCCAATGCTCGCGACTGACTGGCAAGATTGCCTTGGCGAGCTACTCGTTCGACAGCAGGATAAGGGCGTCACGGACCTTAGGCATGAGATTTCCGGGGCCCGGAACTATGCTCGGATCTACTCTCACAACGACTCGCTGCATCTTGTGCTGGCGAGAGAGCGCGAGGAGCCGCCGTCATCGTTGGATGAGGATTCGGGCGACATCCTAGACGAGGAGACCGAGGCGAACCGGCCGTGGGTGGAGATCTCGGTGATGTCGTTCCTTCCTGACACGAACATTTTTGGGCTCGTCCTCGGTGCGCAGGGATCTCCTCGCGCCGGTGCCCTGGCGGACTGGATCAATACCGACGGGGAACTCTTCGATGACCTGATCTCAGTGCGGCCGTATACGGCGGACAAGTTGGTCGGGATGCTCCAAGACGGATCGTCGGAGGCGCGCATGGTGAGCTTGCGACTCGATTCCCACCAGATCAAGCAGGGAGACATCGATCCCAACGGGGGGCTCTATTCGGCTACTCAGCGCCTCGGCAGAGATCTCGATATCGGAACTGAGGTTGACGTCGAGGTCATTCTCCGTGTTCGGGGAAGGTCCAGTTCTGCTTCCGAAGGAACTCGGGGCTACCTGGCGGATCTTGGTCGTGCGCTGGTTGGGAGGTCCATCAGTGGTGGGCAGGTCGAGTTGGTGGACTTCGAGCCTGAGTCCGTCACTGACCGGGAGCTAGTGGATCTTGTGAAGCATCGGATGGCCACCAAGGAGACAGTGTCGGTCATGGACGATGAGGGTCATCAGGTCAGAATCCCCTCGGCCATCAGCGCGATCAGCCGCGCGGCAGATCGTCTGCAGATTGTGGCGGATTGACGACCGGCGTTGTTCCGTCGGGCGTCTGCGTTAGCGTCACGGCAGGGATGGGGTGAACCATGAACGTGCAGCATCGAAGCCCAGTTGAGAAGATTGCCGACTGGTGGCTCGGGCGCGTATGGCCGGACCTCGCGATTGCGGCGTTGGCGGTGGTCGCGCACGCTGTCGCTCTCCGCGCTGGGTGGGTCGACAGCGGGCCCAATGAGATCCCTCCGGATCAGCGCGGGTTCATCTACGTCGCATTGTCGACAGTGACTGCCCTGGCCGCGGGAACCAACAACACTGCTGTCGGGTCCTACGTATCTTCGGCCGGAGCGGTCGTCGACGAGGTTCGGAAGACTCATGGGCGGTCCATTCGACTGTCGCTGCGCAGCGTTGGAACCTGGCTTTGGGTAGTGGCGGTGCTGTCGCTCATCTGTCTTGCGATTGACCCTCAAGATGGCGAGCGTGCGCCCGTAACCCACGGCGCGGCGTGGCTGGCCGAGGGGCTGGTCGTACTCGCCGTAGTGAAGTTTGTCCGGCTGACGCTCATTCAGGACCTTCTCCTCGCCGCGAATGACCTGTCCCGCGCGAAGGAGCAAGCTCGCCAGAAGCGCGCGCTGCGTCGTCGGTCCCAACTCCCGCCGGGGTAGTGGCATCCTCTCCAGGTCACCTCGGCGTCCTGTGAGCCCGCGGCTGAACGGGGGCCAGTTGACGGCGCGAGTCCACGAGCTGTCCATCATGACGCTGGCATGGGCTACTACCGGCTGGACCTGGTGAGGCGGGCGAGGCGCCACAAGCAGTGGGTTTCTTCACTGCGGTCCAGGTCCGCAAGTTCTTGCCGCGGACCTGCCCCATAGTGGGCGGAATGCCGCTACGCCGCGAAGCCCGGACCTGCAACGGCCCGGCCTCACCCATCCCGCAGTACGGCGCCCATGCTCGCAGCGAGCCACCACTCATACCGCTCCGACGACCACCCCCGCACCTGCACCAGCCGTCGCCAGTTGTCCGGAGCCGTCAGCGCCCAGACCCCGTCGGTGAGCAGCTCCAGGTCGGCGTCGGCGGGGACGACACCGCGGGCGGCGAGCCCTTGCAGGGCGTTGGTGGTGCCGCGGCGGCGTTCGGTGTCGATGGTGGTGAGGAAGTCCTCGAGGAGGGGGTCACCGGCGGAGCCGTGGGAGATGAGGACGGCGAGCAGGGGGCCGACGCGGCGGTAGATCTCGGCGGACCAGTGGGCGTAGGCGTGGGCGAAGGTGGGGAGGTCGGGGGCGTCCTGGATGGCGCGGAAGGCGGGGCGCTCGCTCATGGGGGTGGTGTCGTTGTCGCCGGCGAGCGTGACGTCGTACGCCGCCTTGACGACCTCGGCCTTGCCGCCGATCGAGTTGTAGATCGTCTGCGGGCTGACTCCGGCCTCGCGGGCCAGGCTCGTGACGGTCATGGCGGCCAGTCCGTCGCGCAGGAGGACGGCGACCGCCGTCTCGATGATGCGCGCGCGGGTGTGCGCCGCCTGCTCGCGGCGCGCGGCTGAGTCGTAGACCCTTGTCACTGGAACGCCATTCCACTAGATTCTGATTCCAGTCAATTGTAGCGAAGCGGAAAGGGGCGGGACATGTCGGAGCGTGCTGAGCGGGCGGTGCGTCAGGTGTTCGACGCGATCAACTCCGGGGAGCTGGGGATTCTCGACGAGCTGGTCACCGCTGACTTCGTCGACCACGGCTCGCCCTTCCCGCTGCCCCCGGGGCCGGAGGGCTACCGCGCGATCCTCGGCTTCGTGCACGGGGTGCTGCGGATCCAGTACGTGATCGAGGACCTGTTCTCGACCGCGGACCGCGTCGTCGTCCGGGCGCTTGCCCGGGGAGTGGGGGTCGACGCGGTCCACGGGGACGGGGCGGCCGGCCGGCCCTACGCGATGACCACGGCGCACATCTACCGCACCGAGGGCGACCGGCTGGCCGAGCACTGGGGCGTCCGCGACGAGCTGGCGGCGCGGATCCAGCTCGGCACCGTCGCGGAACCCGACCCTGACGCCCTCGCGGGCGCGCTCTGACCGAGGAGACACGTCCGCCGTTTTGGTGATTCCTCCGTGCCCTCACGCTCCGTTACTGTCGAAGCATCCGGCGAAAGGGGGGTGGCGGGTGTTGTTCTTCGAGAGCGAGGGACTCGAGGAGACCGAGGCGTTCCTGAGCTCGAACTATGCGCCGATGCGGATCGGGAGTACGGCGGGCGCGGCGCGGACGCGGATCTCGCGGGCGTCGTCCGACGTGATCATCGTCGACCAGGTCGATCTCGGCTTCGAGATGTCGTACGACGTCGAGCCGCTCCAGAGGCTCTGCCTGTGTGACATCGAGTCGGGCACCGTCGAGGGGCACGCGCCGGACGGTACTGGGGCGGAGGACTTCGGGCCGGCGGATCTTTTTCTCGTTCTCGCCTCCGGATCGTGCCTACAGCGGGACGGTCAACCGGGCCCGCTACTCGATCACGATGCTCGACCCGGCGGTGCTGGGGCATGTGGCGTCGCCGGCGCGCGGGGAGCGGGAGGTGCGGCTGTCGTCGCACCGGCCCGTCGATGCCGCGGCGGCGGCGCGGGTGCGCGCGGCGATCGAGCATCTCGACCGGGCGGTGCTGTCCGATCCGGCGGCGGTGGCGAGTCCGCTGGTGGTCGGGTCGGCGGTGCGCTACCTGGCGGCCCAGATCCTCGAGGCGTTCCCCAACACGTCCGTGGCCGGGCCGACGGCGTCCGACAGCCGCGACGCTCATCCGGCGGCGGTCGCCCGGGCGCTCACCTACATCGAGGCCCACGCCGACCAGGACCTCTCGCCCGCGGAGATCGCGACGGCGGCGAACGTCAGCATCCGGTCCCTCCAGCTCGCGTTCCGGCGCCACCTCGACACCACGCCGATGAGCTACCTGCGCGCCGTCCGCATGCTGCGCGCGCACCGCGACCTGGCGGCCGCGCGGGCGGGTGACGGGGCGAGCGTGGGGGAGATCTCGATGCGGTGGGGGTTCTCCCATCAGGGCAGGTTCAGCGACGCCTACCGGCGCGAGTACGACGAGACGCCTGGTACGACGCTGCGCCGGCAGTAGCGTGCCGCGGGGTTCGCTGGGCGGCTACTGAGGTTGGCGTCCAGCGGCTACTTCCACCCGGTGGGCGCACCTAGCGTGGGGGCATGACCGCCGATGGGTGTACCTCGATCGACGAGGCGGGGCCACCCGAGGACCGGCCGGACCCGCGCATCGTCGCGGCCCGGGTCAGGATGCACCGCCTGCGCGGCCGCCAGCCCCAGGCGATGCGGCAGCTCGAGTGCCTGTCCTGCGAGAAGATCACCGACCATCTCCGGGGGCCGGTGACCTACGCGCAGGACGGGTCCGTCCTGGTCCAGTGGTGGACGTGCAGCGAGTGCCGCGAGGGGCAGACGGTCGGCTGAGCCGGCGCCGCGCGCCGGGAGCAGTGCCATGGCGACAGCAAGCCGGCCCGTCCACGCAGTGATGCGCCTCAGACGCGAGCGCTGCCCGGCTGCTGCTGTCGAGCATGTCGATCCAGATCCGAGCCCGTGAAGCCCTGGGATCCCCACGGATTGATGGCACCAGCAGTGTCGAAGCCCGAGTCATCTTGTGCTCCTCGAAGTTCGCTCGAGGTTGAGGCGGCACAGCACGCATCGAGCGACCCAAGACGACAACGGCTTCGCGGCAGCGTCTGAGACCTGGCGAGCAACGTTGGCTTCATGGCGTGCTACCCGCCTGGCGACTCTGCGAACATGAGTGGTGGCAGCTCGTCTTCGTCGGCCCCGTCAGCCGATCGATCTGCCCTGAGGGGAGGGCGGCGGCCTCAGCTGATGTGCGTGACGCTCACCCGGCCCGCGTCGACCCGCCAACGCTGGTCGAGGTCGACGTTGTCGAGCAGCCGCCGGTCGTGCGTGACCAGCAGCAACGCCCCCTCGTACGACGCCAACGCCTCCTCGAGCTGCTCGATCGCGGGCAGGTCGAGGTGGTTGGTGGGCTCGTCGAGGACGAGCAGGTTGACGCCGCGCGCCTGGAGCAGGGCCATGGCGGCACGGGTCCGCTCGCCGGGGGAGAGGCGGCCGACGAGGCTGGTGACCTGGTCGGCCTTGAGGCCGAACTTGGCGAGGAGGGTCCGGACGTCGGCGGGGGACATGTCCGGGACGGCGGTCTCGAAGGCATGGGCGAGGGTGAGGTCGTCGGCGAGGCCCGTGCGGGCCTGGTCGATCTCGCCGATCGCGACGGAGGCGCCCAGCGAGGACCGGCCGGTGGTGGGGGACAGGCGGCCGAGGAGCAGGTTGAGGAGCGTGGTCTTGCCGGCGCCGTTGGGGCCGGTGACGCCGATCCGGTCGCCCGCGCTCACCTGGAGCGAGACCGGGCCGAGCTCGAAGTCGCCGAGGCGGGCGGTGGCCTCGTCGACGGTCGCGACGACCGAGCTGGAGCGGGGTGCGGCGGCGACGGTGAAGCGGAGCTCCCACTCCTTGCGGGGCTCGACCACCTCCTCGAGGCGCGCGATCCGCGACTCCATCTGGCGCACCTTCTGCGCCTGCTTCTCCGACGACTCGCTCTGCGCGCGGCGCCGCACCTTGTCGTTGTCCGGCGACTTCCGCATCGCGTTCCGCACGCCCTGCGAGCTCCACTCCCGCTGGACCCGCGCCCGGTTGACCAGGTCGGCCTTCGTCGCGGCGTACTCCTCGTAGGCCTCGCGCGCGTGGCGGCGGGCGACGGCGCGCTCCTCCAGGTAGGCGTCGTAGCCGCCGTCGTAGACGGCGACCTGGTTCTGGGCGAGGTCGAGCTCGACGATCCGGGTCACCACGCGGGACAGGAACTCGCGGTCGTGAGAGACCAGGACGACGCCCGCGCGCAGGCCGCGGACGAAGCTCTCGAGCCGCTCCAGTCCGGCGATGTCGAGGTCGTTGGTGGGCTCGTCGAGGAGGACGACGTCGAACCGGCTCAGCACCAGCGCGGCCAGCGCGGCCCGCGCCGCCTGCCCGCCGGACAGCGACGTCATCAGCGCGTCCGGGCCGACGTCGAGGCCGAGCTCGGCGAGCATCGGAGCGATCCGCTCGTCCAGATCCGCGGCCCCGCTGGCCATCCAGTGGTCGAAGGCGTGGGCGTAGGCGTCGTCATCGCCGTCGTCGGTGCCGAGCGCGGCGGCGGCCGCCTCCATCGCGGCGGTCGCGGCCGCGGCGCCGGTACGACGGGCGACGTACTGCGCGACGGTCTCGCCGTCGATCCGCTCGTGCTCCTGCGGCAGCCAGCCGACGTAGGCGTCCGACGGCGCCGTGGCGACGGTGCCGTCGAGCGGGGCGAGGTCGCCCGCGAGGATGCGGAGGAAGGTGCTCTTGCCCGCGCCGTTGGCGCCGACCACGCCGACGACGTCGCCGGGCGTGACGGTCAGGTCGAGGGCCTCGAAGAGGACCCGGTGAGCGTGGCCGCCGGAGAGGTTCTTGGTGACGAGGTTCGCGCTCACCAGGAGATCCTAGGGCGCGGGTGAGCCGTCGGTGTCAGAGCACCGCGCGCCGCAGCGCGAACACCGGATCCTCCTGGTCCCGCCGCCCGCGCGGCCCCTCACCCTCCGGGCTGAGCAGCCGGCCCGCGTCGCTGCGGGTCCACTCGCGGACCGCCCAGCGCTCGCGGATGCGCCAGCCGGCGGGCGTGCGGACGAAGTGGTCGACGTACCGGAAGCCGCTGGTGAAGTTGCGGCGGGCGTCCGTGGACGGCGTGCCCCAGTGGACGGCGGTTCCGTAGGTCTCGGCGACCGCCTCGGCGCCGTCGGCCGACAGCTCGGCGAGGTGGTTGCCGACGAGGTGCATGGTGCCGTCGAGGCGGGGGAGCAACTCACGCAGCCAGGCGACGTAGTCGTCGGCGGGGCCGCTGAAGCCGGTGTGGTGGTCGACGCCGTCGTCGGCGTACACGGCACGGATGCCGTCGAAGTCGAGGCGGTCGACCGCGCGGCAGTAGCGCAGGACGACGTCGTGGATCTCGCGGCGGTCGGCGTCGGGCATGGCGCATTCTGGCGCTTTCCGGCATCCGCGAGCGGCCGTGGTTCCGGCTAGAGGAATTTCCGGCCCCCGATATCGGCACCGGCATTCTCCTCGCTCGATCCTTCTCGAAAGTCCCCTTCTCGGGAGACAGAGGAGGCCCCGTGATCCCCACCAGTGACGCCCCGAACGCCGTCGCCACGGACGCGATCTCGCCGGAGAGCACGGCGACCGTCGACCGCCGTTCGGTACGGCGTTCGGCCGGTGGCCGGCTCGTCGGAGCGCTGCGCTCCGGCTCGCTCGCGGTGCCGATCGGACTCGTCGGCCTGACCGTCCTGTTCTCGGTGCTGCGGCCCGCGACGTTCGGCACGACGGCGAACTTCCAGTCCCTGCTGACCACGCAGGCGGTGCTGGTGATCCTCGCGTTCGGCCTGACGGTGCTCAGCGCGGCCGGCGAGTTCGACCTCTCCGCAGCGGCCGTCCTCGGCATGTGCGCCGGTGTGGTGGCGCTGCTGACGACGACGCACGGGATGAACGTGTGGCTGGCGTTCGCCATCGCGCTCGCCCTGGCCGCCGCGGTCGGCCTGATCAACGCCCTCTTCGTCGTCGGGTTCGGCGTCGACTCGCTGGTGACCACGCTGGGCATGGCCACGGTCGTCACGGGCGTCGCGCTCGGCACTGTCGGGCCGACGACGATCGGCGGACTTCCGGAGTCGGTCACCCGGTTCGGTCAGACGGTCTTCTTCGGCATCGGCGTGCCCTTCTACTACGCGGTCGCGCTGCTCGCCGTCCTCTGGTTCGTGCTGCAGCGCACGGCGACCGGGCGCCACATCTACTTCGTCGGCGAGGCGCAGACCGCCGCGCGGCTGGTCGGCCTCAACGTCAACCGGATCCGCGTCGGGGCCTTCCTCGCCGCGTCCGTCGGCGCGGGCCTGGCCGGCGTGGTGCTGGTCGCGCAGACCGGCGCCGCCTCGACGTCGTACGGCGGGCCCTATCTACTGCCCGCCTACGCCGCCACCTTCCTCGGGGCCACGGTCAACCGCGGGCGCTTCGGTGTCGTCGGCACCTTCCTCGCCGTCTACCTGCTGACGGTCGGGACCCAGGGCCTGCAGATGCTCGGCTCGCCGGACTGGGTCACCCAGGTCTTCAGCGGCGGCGTCCTGGTCATCGCGGTCACCGTGGCCAAGCTCAGCAGGCGATCCGGCTCTCGATGAATGAGCTCCTCGGGCGGAACCTCCCCTCGATGAAAGGAAATCGAATGCGCTCCAAGCTCGTGACGACAGTCGTGGGGACGGTGCTCGCGCTGGTCCTGGCCGCGTGCGGACAGGACGCCGGCGGCGCCTCCAGCAAGGGCGACGCGAACGCGGTGCAGGCCGCCAAGAAGGAGATCGCGGCCGCCTCGGCCAAGCTCACCTTCACCCCGCCGGGACCGCCCGTCGACGCCGCGAAGGCGCGCGGCAAGTCGATCCACATCGTCGCGGTCAACCTGGCCGTGCCGATCCTCGCCCACGTCGCCCAGTACGTCGAGAAGCTCGGCGCCGAGCTCGGCATCCAGGTGACCGTGTCCAACGCCGAGGACCAGGTCACCGGCATGCAGCAGGGCATCCAGGTCGGCATCAACAACAAGGCCGACGTCATCGCCATCCTCGGCGTGCCGACCGCGCTGGTGGCCGACAAGCTGAAGGCGGCCGACAAGGCCGGCATCCACGTGATCAACGTGCTCAACAACCCGATCGACCTCAACGCGCCCGGCCAGGGCGCGGGCCCGGAGTTCTGGGCCTCGGTCGGCACCGACCTCGAGCTCGGCGGCCGGCTGATCGCGAGCAAGGCGGTCCTCGACACGGACGGCAAGGCCAACGTGCTCTTCGTCGACTCCGAGGGCCTCGCGCCCGAGCCGCCGGTGGTGAAGGGCATCAAGCAGGTCCTGGGGGCCTGCAAGGGCTGCACGCTGCAGACCAAGAACGTCCCGCTCGCCGACTGGGGCACGCAGATCACGCCGCTCGTCGTGACCAGCATCCGCGCCAACCCCAACCTCAACTACGTCATCACGCTCTTCGACGGGATGGCGATCTTCGCGACGGCCGGCGTGCAGCAGGCGGGCGCCGTCAACAAGGTGCACGTCGTCAGCCACAACGGCGGATCCGCCGCTCTGGCGCTGGTGAAGCAGGGCGACATCTTCACCGCCGACCCGGGCGTCTCCGAGGAGTGGTCGGCCTGGGCGACGGTGGACCAGTCGATGCGCGCGATGCTCGGCATGGAGCCGGGGAACCCGCTGGTGCCGTACCTCTACCTCGACACCGCCGCCGTCAAGGACATCGACGTCACCCAGGAGCGCGACGTCTACGGCGACAGCTTCATCCCCGGCTTCCGCAAGCTCTGGGGCCTGGAGTGAGCGCGGTCGACGCGCCGGCTCTCGACATCGCCGGCCTGAGCAAGTCGTTCGGTCCGGTGCAGGTCCTCCGGCACGTCGACCTCACCCTCCGCTCGGGGGAGATCCACGGCCTGCTGGGGATCAACGGCTCCGGAAAGTCGACGCTGATCAAGGTCCTCTCCGGGTTGCACCGCCTCGACGGCGGTGCGATCCGGGTGGACGGCGACGAGCTGTCGGCGTCCGCGTCGGCACGCGAGCGGCACAAGGTCGGGCTGCGGTTCATGCATCAGGACCTGGGTCTGTGCCCGTCGATGTCGGTCGCGGAGAACCTCTTCGTCGGCCACTACCAGCGGCGCTGGGGCGGTTGGATCGACTATGGCCGGATGCACCGCAAGGCCGCGGAGCAGCTCGCCCGGCTCGGCGCCGACCACATCGATCCGGCCGCCGCGGTCGCCGATCTCGGGCCCGGCGAGCGGGCGCTGGTCGGCATGGTCCGGGCGCTCGGCGCGACGAACGGCTCCCAGGCGCGGGTGATCGTGCTCGACGAGCCGACCACGTCGCTCACGCTGACCGAGACCGAGCGGCTGTTCGCCGCCGTACGACGGGCGGCGAGCGAGGGCGTCGCCTTTCTCTTCGTCACCCACGACATGGAGGAGATCCTCCGCCTCACCGACCGGGTGACCGTGCTGCGCGACGGCCATGTCGCCGACTGCCGCGACACCGCGGGCCTGCGGGTCGACGATCTGGTGCGGATGGTGGTCGGCGACGAGTTCGAGCGGGCCGAGCTCGAGGCCACGGCGCCGGCGGGCGAGGTGCTGCTCGACGTACGCGGGCTCAGCGGCGGTGGCGTCGACGATCTCTCCTTCGAGGTCCGGCGCCGCGAGGTCGTCGGACTCACCGGGCTGGTCGGCGCCGGGCACGAGGAGGTGCCCTACCTGCTCGTCGGCGCCCGCCCGTCGTCCCGTCTCTCGGTGTCGGTCGACGGCCGGACGACGCAGCGTCCCAACCCGCGCTGGGCCCGGGCCGCCGGCATGACGCTGCTCGCGGCCGACCGGCTGGGGGAGAGCGCGGTGCCGAATGCGACCGTTCGCGAGAACGCCACGCTCGGGAACCTGCATGCGTTCCGGCGCTGGACGGGCGTCGACCGCGGCGCCGAGGCGCAGCGGTCGGCCGGGATCGTCCGCCGGTACGACGTCGCGTGCGTCGACGACCAGGCCCCCCTGCGCAACCTCAGCGGCGGCAACCAGCAGAAGGTGCTGATCGGCCGGGTCGAGACCAGCCGCGGCGAGATGGTCCTGCTGCACGCGCCCACCCAGGGCGTCGACGTCGGCTCGCGGCAGCGGATCCTGCGCGCCGTCCGGGAGCTGGCCGAGGGCGGCTGCGGCGTGCTCGTGGTGTCCAACGACTACGAGGAGCTCGAGGGGCTCTGCGACCGGGTGCTCGTCATGCGGCGCGGCCGGCTCGTGCAGTCGCTGGCCGGGTCGCAGAACAGCCGCCACCGGATCCTGGCCGCCGCCGCCTCCTGAAACCACCCGCCCTGCCGAGGAGAACACCGTGACCGCGCTGCCCGAGATCACCCCCACCGAGTACGCCGAGCGGCGTGCCGCCCTCCAGCGCCGCTGCCGCGCGGAAGGGCTCGACGGCATGGTCGTCTGGGCCAAGGGCGGGCACTCGGACTCGGCGTCCGACGTCTTCTACCTGACCGGCCTCTACCCGCGCTTCAACCGCTCGCAGGCCGCGCTGGTGCTGCCGCTCGACGGCGACCCGGTGCTGGTCGTCGACATCCTCGACCCACGCCGGGACGTCGTCCAGGTCGCCGACATCCGGTTCGCCTTCGACGTCGCCGCCGCGGTGGCGGAGGTGCTCGGGGAGTTCGGAGCGGAGGCGCGGTTCGGCCTGGTGGGCGGGCCGGCGCTGCTCGCGCAGACCTACCTCGAGCTGGTCCGTCACGTCGGCCCCGACCGGTTCACCATGCTGGACGAGGCGGTCGTCGACCTGCGCGTGATCAAGTCGCCGACCGAGCTGGCGCTGCTGCGCGCGGCAGCCGAGATCGGCCGCGGCGCGATGGATGCGATCACCGCGACCGCGCTGCAGCCGGGCCGGACCGAGGGCCAGGCGGTCGCGTCGGCGTACGCCTTCGGGGTGGAGCGGGGCATGGTCCCGATCGACGCGATGCTCGCGTCGGGCCCGTCGAGCGGCTACTACTGCGCCGGCCAGGTGCCGCGCTGGGAGGGGCGGACGCTGGAGCGCGGCGACCTCTTCCACGTCGACCACGCCGGCTATGTCGGCGGCTACATGTTCGACGTCGCGCGCAGCCTGGTGACGGGCGGCTCTGCGGACGCGGGCCAGACCGAGCTGCTCGAGGCGGCGATCGCCGCGGTGGCCGCCGGGATCGCCGCCGTGAAGCCCGGTCTGACCGGCGCCGAGCTCTACCGGGTCGTCGAGGACGTGCTCGTCGACGCGGGCGTGAACACTCCGCAGAGTCAGGTGTTCGGGCACGGGCACGGCATCGGGCTGGGCTTCGAGTGGCCCTTCGTGCTGCCCTTCGACCAGCGCCCGATCGAGGCCGGCATGACGATCACGGTCGAGACGATGGCCGGCCGCGACGGCGTCGGCGCCGTCTACTTCGAGCAGAACCTCCTCGTCACCGACGAGGGCGCCGAGCTGCTCAGCAACAGCGATGTCCGCTACTGGTGACCTGCGAGGAGACCTGATGACCACGACGATCACCGACCTGACCGCCACCGAGATCGCGGACGCCGTCCGCGCGGGCGAGCTCTCGCCCGTCGAGATCGCCGAGGCGGTCATCGAGTCGGTCGAGAAGCTCAACCCGACGCTCAACGCCTTCTGCATCCTCGACCACGAGCGGCTGCGTACGGCGGCGCGCGACCTCGAGCGCCGGCAGGCTGCCGGGGAGGAGCTCGGCCTGCTGGCCGGCGTACCGCTGGCGGTGAAGGACCTGATCTTCGTCAAGGACCTGCCGATGGTCGCGGGCAGCCACGCCTTCCGGGACTTCCAGCCTGATGAGGACGACGTCGTCGTCGAGCGGGCCCGTGCCTCGGACGCGCTGATCGTGGGCAAGACGAACACGCCCGAGCTGGGCTTCGCCGGCAACGGCACCAACCCCGTCTTCGGCGCCACCCGCAACCCCTGGGACCTCTCGCTGACCTCCGGCGGGTCGAGCGCGGGCTCGGCGGCCGCGGTCGCCGCGCGGATGTCACCCCTGGCGCTGGGCAGCGACGCCGCCGGCTCGGTGCGCGCGCCTGCCGCCTTCTGCGGCGTCTACGGGCTCAAGGCCAGCATGGGCCGGATCCCGCTCTACCCCGGCTGCCGCGTCGACACCTACCCGGGGCTGTCGAGCTTCGAGTCGGTCGAGCACATCGGCCCGCTCAGCCGGACCGTCCAGGACAGCGCGCTGCTGATGGCAGCCGTCAGCGGCCCGCACCTCCGCGACCGCCACTCGCTGCCAGCCGCCGACTTCGACTGGCTGACTGCCACCCAGGGCGACATCCGCGGCCTGCGCGTGGCCTTCTCGCCGGACCTCGGGTACGCCGAGGTCGACCCGCGCGTCGCGGCCGTCGTACGGCGGGCGGTGGAGGTGTTCGAGCGCGACCTCGGCTGCGTCGTCGACGAGGTCGTCGCGCCCTGGCCCGACCCGTACGACGATTTCTGGGCGATGCTCGTCGCGGAGACCGACATGGAGGGCATGCGCCGGATGGTCGCGGAGAACCCCGGCAAGATCTCGCCGCACATCGTCGGCATGCTCGAGGCGCCGTGGACCGTCGACCAGCTCACCCGCTCGGGCATGATGCGCAAGCGGGTGGTCAACGGGATGGCCGACCTGATGGAAACGTACGACCTGCTGCTCACCCCGACCATCGCGGTGCTCCCGTGGCCCGCCGAGGACCACGCGCCGGCCGCGCCGAAGGACTCCTCGCCGTTCGTGCTGCCGATGAACCTGACCGGGCAGCCGTCCGCGTCGATCCCCGCGGGGTTCACGGACGACGGACTTCCGGTGGGGCTGATGATCAGTGGCCGCCGGCTCGAGGACGACGTGGTGCTGCGGGCGTCGGCGGCGTTCGAGGCGGCCGCGCCGTGGGGCGGGAGAAGGCCGGCGCTCTAGCCGGTTGCCGGATCCGGCAAGAATCCGGCCATCTGGCGGCCATGTCGGCTCCAGGGCCTTGGCGGGGATGGCCCAACGTGTTGGGATGGGGGTCTGGCTTCCACGACCGCAGCCGACACCGGCATCAGCACGATGCTGGAGTCGCTGCGCGCCGAGGTCGCGGGCCGGGAGGCGTCGGTGATCCGGGAGTGGACGACGATCGCGGCCTGGGCCGAGGCCAACGTGGTCGCGGGCGTCGAGGGCGCAGCGACCATCCGCGACGGCTTCGTCGACACCGGTCTCCCGATCGCCGGCGATGGGGCGCCGCTGGTCTCGGAGTTCGCCCTGATGGAGCTGGTCGCGGTCCTGGGCCGCACGCCCGACGGCGGCCGGGCCTATGTGGGCCGGGTGCTGGGTTGCGCCTGGCGGCTGCCGAACGTGTGGGCGGCCGTGATGGCTGGGAAGTTGGCGCCGTGGCGCGCGGAGAAGATCGCCGACCAGACCCACGCGTTGTGCGCCGAGGTGGCCGCGTTCGTGGACCGTCGGCTGTTCAACGCCTCGGGCGTCGGCTGGGCGCAGTTGGACCGGCTGATCGCGGAAGCTGTGCTGCGGTTCGACCCCGCGCGTGCGGAGGCGGAGCGCGAGGCGGCCGCGGATCAGCGGTACTTCGACATCGACGAGCCGAACAGCAACGGCCTGGCGCACGTCTCCGGGCTGCTCGACGCCGCCGACGCCCAGGACCTCGACGAGGCAGTGGCCCGCCGCGCGACCCTGCTGGCCGCCCTGGGCGACGAAGCGTCGTTGGACGTGCGCCGCTCGACGGCCGTCGGCGAACTCGCGAGAGCCGACCTCATGCTCGACCTCGAGGGCAGCCCGGGCCGCAAGGCCACCATCAACGTCCACATCACCGACACGACCCTGACCGGTGACAACCCGATGGCCCGCTGGAACGACCGGCCGATCAGCGCCGAGCAGGTCCGCGAGTGGCTCGGCGGCGTCGACACCGTGGTCGTGCGGCCGGTGATCGACCTCGCCGAGCACATCCCGGTCACGTCCTACGAGATTCCCGACCGGCACCGAACCCAGGTGGAGCTGCGCGATCACACGTGCCGATTCCCGCATTGCGGCCGCCGAGCCCGCAGGTGCGACTTCGATCATGCGCGACCCCACAGCAGGGGCGGACCGACGTGCCCCTGCAACCTGGTCCCCCTCTGCAGACGCCATCATCGCGCGAAGACGCATTCGGAATGGCGCTACGAGGTGCTGATGCCGGGCACCTATGCGTGGACGAGCCCGAATGGCTTCGGGTGGCAGGTCGACCACCGTGGCACCCATCCCCTTCGAACATGAGTCGATCAGCAGCGCAACGACCTACCCACCTCTGGACAGGGGTGTACCGGAAGCAACCGGAGAGCCACCGGCGACCTCAGCCACCCGGCTCGACCACCGCGGCGCGCCACCACGCTCTCGATAACGAGTACCTCGCGCCCCGCAGGCTGCAACCTCAGCGCGCGAAGTATTCGGCCGTGATCGCCGCCCGGGTTCGCCGTAGATCCCGCACCAGCCCGGGCACCCGCGCCTTCGGCAACCGTACGGCGGGCGCCGCGACGGCGAGGGCGGCCATGGGGGTGTCGTTGAGGTCCAGGACCGGGACGGCGACGGCGTGGACGCCGTCCTCGCGTTCGCCGAGGTTGGTGGCGAAGCCGGCGTTGCGGACCTGGTTCATCTCCTCCTCGAAGGCGTCGGGGTCGACGATGGTCCGGGAGGTGATCGATGGCAGGCCGTGCTCGGAGTAGAGCGCCTGGCGGGCGGTGAGGGGCATCGCGGCGAGCAGCACCTTGCCGGCGGCGGAGGCGTGGGCGGCGACGCGGCGGCCGGCGATCCGCTTCACGTGCAGGTCGTGGCGGTCCTCGACGACGGCGTCGAGGCAGAGCACCTCGTGGCCGACCAGGATCTGCAGGTTCACGGCCTCGTCGACCAGCCGGCACAGCGAGACCAGGTGCGGGCGGGCGAGGCGCTCGAGGCTGTTCTGCGAGCTGAAGTGGCGGGCCAGGCGGAGCAGCTCGGGGCCGACGCTGTAGCGCTTGGAGGTCCGGGCCTGCTGCATGAAGCCCTCCTCCTTGAGGCAGGTCAGCAGCCGGTGGGACGTCGACGGCGCGATGCCGAGCTGGCGGGAGACGTCGACGACGCGCAGGTCCGGCCGGGACGAGAGCATCGAGAGCAGATGCAGTGCGTTGGTGACCGACGCGAGGCCCGAGCTCGCCGATTCGTTCGTCATGACGGAACGTTAGCGCTCGAAGATTCCGCGTCAAGGGAGATCTCCGACCAGCCCGAGCCTTCGCCGAACCACGGCAGCGGCCGGGTGAAGATCTCCTTCGGCACGCTGGCCTGGACCCCGACTTCGGCGTTGACCACCTGGCTGACCTTGAGGTCGAGCGCCATCGAGGCGACGGCGTACGCGTCGATGGGGGAGAGGTCGGGGTGCTGGCGGGCCAGCTCCTGGACCAGGTCGCGGGCGGCCTCGCGCGCGGCGGTGTCGAGCGAGTCGGCGAAGGCGAGCGAGAGGAGCTCGGTGGGCGTCTCGGCGCGGGGGCGGGTCAGGGCCGGGCCGCCGCGCAGCAGCGTGAAGCGGAGCACGGCCTCCTCGACCGAGGCCTCGAGGGCGGTGAGGTTGACCTCGCCGTACCCCTGGGCGGCGTGGGCGTCGCCCGCGCAGTAGAGCGCGCCGTCGGTCCAGACGGGGAGGAAGACGCTGGTGCCGACGACGAGGTCTGGTACGTCGATATTGCCGCCGTGCGGGCCCGGCGGGATCGAGCTGTGCGGACCCGCGTCGCGCGGGGCGACACCCTGGTAGCCGAGGAACGGGCGGACCGGGATCTCGACGCCGGGCGCCAGCTCGACCCGCGTCCCCGCGTCCGAGCCGGACAGCTGGAAGTGGCGGACCTGGCCGTCGGCGAAGTCCTCGGCGAGCAGCCCGATGCCGAGGTGGCCGGGGAGGCTGAGGTTGAACACGTGCGGTCGCAGCCGCAGGTCGACGAGGTCGACGCGCAGCACGTCGCCCGGCCGCGCGCCGTGGACGGCGATCGGTCCGGTCAGGTCGTGGGGGCCCGCGGCGCCGGCCTCGCCGACGTACCGTCCGACGTCGGCCATGGTCATCTCCGGCGTCACCCGGTTGCCCCAGGCGTTCCAGGTGTCGAGGCTGACGGTGTCGCCGGACTCGATCGTGAGGACCGGTTCGTCGGTGCGGTCGACGACGCCGAGACGGACCGTCTCGGCCGATGCTCGGAGCTCGTGATGCCTGGTCATGGCGCCTCCTGTGTCCGCTGCTGCTGTGCCTGCTGATCGCGGCCCGCCCGGACGGGTGCGGCGACTATAGGGACGGCGGAGTGGGGGCGTTGCCGCGGATCCGGTGATATTCCGCGGGGCGGAATGTGGGCTGGATGGAGCCCGTGGCCGAACGGGGTCGTGTGCCTGAGACCTCGGATGTGCGGGTGCTCAGGCACACGACTCCCGCAGGCTCACGGCACCGGACTTTTCCCCCCAGCGAAATCTCCGGCCCTCTGCGTGGAACGGCGCGGCGTCCGGCGATCAGAGTCGCTGCCAGGGAGACCGGGCCGACCGGCTCGTCTCTCGCAACCAGGAGGATCGCGATGGACGGCACGACGCTGGACAGGTGGGGCCGTGTGGAGCCGCACCCTGCCGGCGCCGAGCTCCGGGTCGGGGTGTGGCCCGGGATCGACCCCGCCGCGAGCCTCCTCGGTGGTGACCGGCGCCGTGTGGCGCGACCGGCGCCGGTCACCACCGACGTCGAGCGCCTGGCCGGGCTCGCCGAGGCGGCCCAGTTGCGCGGCCGCGGCGGCGCGGGCTTCCCGTTCGCGGTCAAGCTGCGCACCGTCGACCAGCACGCCCGTACGTCGGGCCGCTCCGCGGTCGCCGTCCTCAACGGCGAGGAGGGCGAGCCCGCCAGTGCCAAGGACCGGGTCCTGATGACCCTTCGCCCCGAGCTCGCGCTGCGGGGCCTGGGCCTCGTGGCGGGCGCCCTCGGCGCGGAGCGCTCGTTCGCCTACGTCAGCGACCGGCTCGCCCGCGAGCGGCTCACTACTGCCGCCCTCGCGACGGCGGCCGCCGGGCACGGCGACCTCGCCGGGCTGCATGTCGTCGACGCGCCGGCCGGCTACGTCAGCGGCGAGGAGTCTGCGGTGGTCCGGGCGCTGTCGGGCGGCCCGGCGAAGCCGACGCACAAGCCGCCACGGGCCTTCGAGGCGGGCGTCGACGGACTGCCGACGCTGGTCAGCAACGTCGAGACCCTCGCCCACCTCGCCCGCCTCGTCGAGGACGGAGGCCGGCACACGCCGAGCGTGCTGCTCACCCTGGTCGGCGACCGCGGCGACCGCGCGGTGGTCGAGGTCCCCGATTCCGTCACCCTGCGCGAGGTGCTGATCTGGCAGGGGATCGACCCCGCCCGCCATCGGTACGACGTGCTGCTCGGCGGCTTCTTCGGCCGGCTGATCAAGCCGCGCACCCTGTGGCGGACGATGCGCGATCTCGCGTCCCGCCAGTACGCCGACACCCTCGGCTGCGGCGTCGTCCTGGTGCTGCACGACACCTGCCCGGTGACCGCCGTCGCGGAGATCCTGCACCACCTCGACCTGCAGAACGCCCAGCAGTGCGGGCCCTGCTTCAAGGGCATCCCGTCCATGGCCGGCGTGGTCGACGACCTGGCGCACGGGCGGGCCGGGCGTGAGGACCTGGTCCGGCTCGCCGGCTGGGGGACCGGCCTGCGCGGACGCGGCGCCTGCGGCACCCTCGACGCCGCCTGCGGCGTCGTGACCAGCCTGCTCGAGCGCCGCGGCGAGCTCGTCGCGCGCCACCTGACCCGACCCTGCCGCCGGTGTGCCGAGCACCCCGAGCGGCCCCCGGCGACCTCGTTCGCCGTCCCCTGGCCCGCCGACATCAAGGAGCAGACATGAGAGTCCAGGTCGACATGAGCAAGTGCCAGGCCTACGGGCTGTGCGCGGAGGAGGCGCCCGACGTCTTCGAGCTCGACGAGTGGGGCTACCCCGAGCTGACCGACGACGGGGCCGTCCCCGACGGCCAGGCGCCGCGCGTCGAGCGCGCCGTCGGGGCCTGCCCGGCCCAGGCGATCCGCGCCACCAACTAGCTGTCCGCGCACCGCGCGGTTCGAGAGGAGACGACCGACGATGGCCAAGTTCGAGCCAGGCACCGCCCGCAGCTGGGCGATGGAGAGCCTTCGCGGCGTGAGCGGCTGCATCCTGCCGTCGTTCACCGCCGACCAGACCGCCCTCCACGAGGAGGCGATCCGGCACGACATCCGCCGCGAGCGGGAGCTCGGGTTCACCGGCTTCCTGATCGTGGGCGAGTGCGGCACCACCCGCGCCGAGTTCGAGCGGTTCGTCGAGATCGCCGTCGAGGAGGCGGGCGACGACATGGTGACGATCGTGCAGGCCGCGGCCGGCACGCTCGCCGAGAACATCGCCATCACCGAGATGGCCGCCGGCAAGGGCGTCGACCTGGTGATGCCGTCGTACCCGATCGCCTTCTACCCGCAGGACCCGAAGGAGATCATCGAGTACACCCGGGCGATCGCCGACGCGGCCGACCTCGGCGTGATCGTCTTCGCGATGAACCTGTGGAACTTCATGCGGCTGCACCCCTCCGGGTTCGCGCCGGCGTGGCTGGAGGAGATGGTCGAGACCATCCCCAATGTCGTCGCGATCAAGAACGAGATCGGCGACCCCGGGGTGGCCGGCCTGGCCGAGGTGTTCCGGCGGTTCAGCGACCGGGTGATCGTCGCCGACCCGCTGGAGATGAACGCGCCGGCGTGGATCACGACGTACGGCATGCCGTGGATGGGTACGTCGAACTACGAGTACTTCGGCGACGTGGTGCCGCGCATCCACGCGCTCGCCCAGGACCCCGCGCGGTACGACGACGCGATGGAGCTCTACTGGCAGGTGCAGCCCGCGCGGGCCGCGACCGGTGCGCTGATGCGCGAGGCCAACGCCGGGACGTCGTTCGTGCACCGGCTGCTCTGGAAGTACCAGGGCTGGCTGCAGGGCTTCCACGGCGGCCCGGTGCGCAGCCCCCACACGCGGCTGCACGACCGCCAGATGAAGCAGCTGCGCGCCGCCGCGATCGAGTCCGGGCTGCCGATCACCGACGAGCCGGACGCTCTGTTCTTCGACGGGCGGGTGCCGCGATGAGGCTGTCACCCGACCCGCAGCCGCTGCACATCAGCTCCGACGACATCGAGGCCCACGTCGGCTTCGACCTGGCGATCGAGGCGGCGGACGCCGCGGCGCGGGCGGTGGCGGCGGGCGCGGTGACCACGCGTCGTACTCAGGTGTCGTTCGAGGGCGGCTGGATGCGGGTCATGGTCGCCGACGTCTCCTCGCTCGGCGTCTTCGGCTACAAGGAGTTCCACCTCGCCGACGGCCGGCTGGTCCGCTATTGCGTGCACGTCTTCGAGGAGACGACCGGGCGTCCGCTCGGCATCGTCGACGCGGCCCGGATCACGACCCTGCGGACGGCGGCCACCGCCGCGGTCGCCATCCGGCACCTGCTGGGCGAGCGACCGTCGGTGCGACTGGGCGTCGTCGGCACCGGATCCGAGGCGCTCGCCGGCGTGCAGGCGCTCAGCCGGCTCGTCGGGCTCGAAGAGATCCGTGCGACCAGCCGCAACCCGGTCAACCGCGAGGCGTTCGCCCGGTCGGTCGCGACCGAGACCGGTCACGTCGTGACCGTCTCCAACTCGCTGGAGAAGGTTCTCGACGGCGTCGACCTGGTCTATGCAGCGACCAACTCCGGCGGGCACGTCGTGCTCCGGCAGGAGGACGTCGCCGAGGTCGGCCTCGTCGCCTCGATCGGCTCGACGCTGCCGATCCAGCGCGAGCTGGCCGGCGCGGTGCTCGCCGGTGCCGATCGGGTCGTCGTCGACACGATGGACGTCCTGGAGGAGTCCGGCGACGCCATCGAGGCGCTCGACACCGGCTGGAGCGGCGACGTCCAGCTGCTCGGCGCCGCGCTCTCCGCCCCCGCGCCCGCCGGCGAGCGGGTCGTCTACAAGTCCATCGGGTCGCCCGAGCAGGATCTGGTGCTCGCGCACCGGATCGTCCAGCACGCCGCCGAGCACGGCTACGGCCGGCGGATCGACGCCCTCTCGGCAGTCAAGGAGAACCTGTGAGCACCACCGTCGTCCCCGCCGTCACCCGGCGGGAGCTGGCCTCCGGCCAGGTCCTCTCCCTCGTCGCCGGGCAGTGGCTGCCCGGCACCGGCGGCGCCCGCCCGGTGCTCGACCCCGCGACCGGTGAGCAGCTCGCCGAGATCGCCACCCTGACCGATGCCGAGTGCGATGCCGCAGTCGACGCGGCGGCGCTCGCGCAGCCGGCGTGGGCGGCTCGGCCCGCCCGCGAGCGGGCCGAGCTGCTGCGCCACGTGCACGAGGTGCTCGTCGCCGAGCAGGAGGACCTGGCCCGGCTGATCACGCGGGAGAACGGCAAGTCGCTGCACGACGCGCGCGGCGAGGCGGCGTACGCCGCGGAGTTCTTCCGGTGGTTCGCCGAGGAGGCGGTCCGCACACCTGGCGACATGCGTCGCTCGCCGTCCGGCCGCAACTGGATCCTCGTCTCGCACGAGCCTGTGGGCGTCGCGCTGCTGGTGACTCCGTGGAACTTCCCGGCGGCGATGGCGACCCGCAAGATCGCCCCGGCGCTCGCGGCGGGCTGCGCCGTCGTCCTCAAGCCGGCGATGGAGACGCCCCTCGCCGCCCTGTACGTCGCCGACGTGATCCGCGAGGTCGGCATCCCCGACGGCGTGGTCAATGTCGTGCTGCCGGCGGCGACCGGACCGTCGGTCTCACGGATGATGGCCGACCCGCGCGTGCGGGCGGTCTCGTTCACCGGCTCGACCGAGGTCGGCAAGATCCTCCTCGAGCAGGCCGCCCACACCGTGATGCGGTCGTCGATGGAGCTCGGCGGCAACGCCCCCTTCGTCGTCCTGGACGACGCCGACCTCGACGCCGCCGTCGAGGGCTTCATGCTCGCCAAGTTCCGCAACGGCGGCAGCGCATGCACCGCCGCCAACCGGATCCTGGTCCAGGACGCCGTCGCCGACGACTTCGTGGCGCGGATCCGCGAGCGGATCGCCGGGCTGCGCCACGGCCCCGGCCTCGACGAGGACGTCGAGATCGGCGCGCTGGTCTCGACCGTCGAGCGCGACCGGGTCGCGGCCCTCGTCGACCGAGCCGTCGCGGGCGGCGCGGAGCTGCTCGTCGGCGGCGCCGTCCCGGACGGGCCGGGCTGCTTCTACCCGCCGACGCTGCTCGACCGGGTGCCCGCCGACAGCGAGCTCGCGGCCACCGAGATCTTCGGTCCGGTCGCCGCGGTGACCCGCTTCGCGACGCTCGAGGAGGGCCTCGCGCTCGCCAACGACTCCGAGGCCGGGCTGATCTCGTACGTCTACACCGCGGGTCTCGAGCGCGCCCTCGCCGTCAGCCGCCGGCTCGAGTCGGGGATGGTCGGTCTCAACTGCGGCCTGGTGTCGGACCCGGCGGCGCCGTTCGGTGGTACGAAGGAGAGCGGACTCGGCCGCGAGGGCGCCCACGAGGGGATGCTCGAGTTCATGGAGACGAAGTACGTCGCAACGCCGTACTCCTAGTGGTGCAAGGAAGACGATGGTCATCACACATGTCAGGAGCGTCGGGATCGCGGTGCAGGACCTGCGCCAGGCCCGCGAGTTCTACTCCCGCTGCTGGGGGCTCGAGGAGGTCGACCGCGACGACGAGCGCCTCTACCTCGGCGCGGGCTGCCCCGAGTCGTACGTGCTCCGGCTGCGCGAGGCCGCCGAGCCGCGCGTCGACGCGGTCAGCCTCGCGGTCGACACGGCCGCCGAGGTGGAGCTGTACGCCGAGCGTGTCATCGCGCACGGACAGGCGAAGCTGATCGACGAGCCCGGCCCCCGCCAGGACCGCGGCGCCGGCTACGGCTTCCGCTTCTTCGACTGCGACGGGCGCACCGTCGAGATCTCCGCCGACCTCGACCTGCGCCCCTACCGCGAGGTCGCCGAGGGCGAGCCCCGGCCGCGCAAGATCAGCCACGTCGTGTTCAACACCCAGGACCTCGACCGCACCCGCCGCTTCTACGAGGAGGCGCTCGGCTTCAAGGTCTCCGACTGGGTCGAGGACTTCTTCTGCTTCCTGCGCACGAGCGGCACTCACCACCTGCTCGCGTTCGCCCGCTCGGAGCGGACCTCGCTCAACCACGTGTCCTTCGAGATGCGCGGCCTCGACGAGTTCATGCGGGCCACCGGCGCGATGATGCGCCAGGGGCACCGCCTGCTCTGGGGCCCGGGGCGGCACGGCGCCGGCGACAACACCTTCTCCTACTTCCAGGACCCCGCGACCCGCTACGTCCTGGAGTACACGACCGCGCTGCAGGTCATCGACGAGGAGCACGGCTGGACGCCGAAGGTCTACACGACCAGTCCCGAGGACACCGACCAGTGGGGGACGTCGAACCCCTTCGACGAGGTGATCCTGCAGGAGATGCACGGCACCACCGACCCCGGGCTCTGGACGCCGGCGCCGTGGTGACGCCGCGCGGGGTCCTGGTCACCGGAGGCGGCTCCGGCATCGGCCTCGCCGTGGCGCGGGCGCACGCGCGTCGGGGCGACAAGGTCGTCGTCCTCGACCGCAGCGACGGCGACGACCTCGGCGACGGGATCCACCGGGTCGTCGGCGACGTGACCAGCCCGGACGACAACGAGCGCGCGGTCGCCCGGGTGCTGGAGGTCGCCGGCCGGCTCGACCACTTCGTCGGCAACGCCGGCATCCACGACGGCGGGCTCCGGCTCGCGGACACGGATGCCGCGACGCTGCGCGACGTACTGCGCCGGGTGCTCGACGTCGACGTGGTCGGCTATGCGCTGGGTGCGCACGCCAGCCACGCCGCGCTGCGGGAGACCGGCGGCTGCATGACGTTCACGCTGTCCGACGCCTCGTTCGAGGTGCAGGGCGTGGGCGCCGGACTCGCCTATGCGACCGCCAAGCACGCCGCCGTCGGCCTGGTACGGCGGCTCGCGGTCGAGCTCGCCCCGACGGTGCGGGTCAACGCGGTCGCGCCGGGCGGGGTGATCACCGGCCTGCAGGCCGCCGGGGACGGCGCCGCGGAGTCGCCGCTGTTCGCCGACCCGGACGCGGTCCGCGAGATCGTCTCCCACCTCAATCCGCTGCACGTGATGCTCGACGCCGACGAGATCGCCGAGCTGTACCTCTTCCTCGCCTCGCCGGCCGCCCGCGGCATGACGGGGCAGGTGCTGCGCCCCGACGGCGGCCTCTCGGTGGGCCGCGGCTGACCGTCCGAAGCCGTCCAGTTCCGCTGGAAGGAACATTCGGCCTTTCCCCTGTCCCTCACATCCCGCGGGCGGGGACGATGTGCGTCGTCCCACCTCGTGAGTCCGTCCGAAGGAACCTCCCCATGGCACCTCGTGAGCTCATCGCCGACAGCGACCGGTTCGACGTACCGCGCTCCTATTTCGCCGACGACGCGGTGTGGCGCCAGGAGCTGGAGACGGTCTTCCGGCACGCATGGCTGCTGATCGGGCACGAGTCGGAGGTGCCGGCGCCGGGCGACTACGTGACCCGGCGGATGGGCACCGACGAGGTGATCATGGCCCGTTCGGAGGACGGCCCGATCCACGTGCTGCTCAACTCGTGCACGCACCGCGGAACCCTGCTCTGCAAGGCCGACATCGGCAACAGCTCGCACTTCCGGTGCGGCTACCACGGCTGGACCTTCGCCAACGACGGCACGCTGCGCGGCGTCCCGCGTGGCCGCGAGCTCTACGGCAAGGACTTCGACCGCTCGTCGCTCGGCCTGCGCGCGGCGCGGGTCGGGACCTTCCACGGCCTGGTCTTCGCGACCTTCGACCAGGAGCTCTGCTCGCTCGAGGAGTACCTCGGCCCGATGGGCTTCTACCTGGAGTGCATGCTGGGGGTCTCGCCGGCCGGCACCGACGCGCCGTACGGCTCCTTCCGGTTCACCCACCTCGGCAACTGGAAGCTCGAGGCCGACAACCTGGCCGGTGACGGCTACCACCTCCGGCACGCGCACCGGGCCGGCTTCGAGATGGGCCTGATGGGCGCTCAGGCCGGGGCCGTCGAGGGCGTCTGCGTCCAGTTCCCGCACGGCCACGCGCTGCGCGCGCAGCGCACCGCGGGCCAGGAGGAGCCGGCCTTCCCGGGCTATCCCGAGGACCGCTGGCTCGAGATCACCGAGCAGCTCAGCGCCGAGCAGGTGCGGATGTTCGCGCACTCGACGGTCGTGCACGGCCTGATCTTCCCGAACATGGCGTTCGTGCACACCCCGCGCGCCGGCGGCTTCGACGCCGGCGAGCCCGACGCGGCGATGCTGCAGGTGCGGCTGTTCAACCCGCTCGGCGTCAACGAGACCGAGGAGCTCAACTGGCTGGTCACGCCGGCCGACTATCCGCACGAGTGGAAGGAGTCGGCGTTCAAGACCATGCAGCGCCAGCACGGCGCGACCGCCTTCTTCGAGAGCGACGACCTGGAGAACTTCCGCCGGATGCTGCAGGTCAACGGCGGCCGCGAGGCCAACCGCTCGGTGCCCGCCAACTTCGACCTGGCGCGCGACTCGGCGCCGTTCACGCCCTGGTTCGACGGACCGGGCTCGGTCGTCGGCTCCGACATCAGCGAGGTCAACCAGCGCTGGTTCTACCGTCACTACCTCGACGCGATGGGAGCGGACGCGTGAGCGACCTGGCCGCGGCGGCGACCGCGTTCCTGCACCACGAGACGCATCTGCTGAACAGCGAGCGATACGACGAGTGGCTGGCGCTGCTCGCCGACGACTTCGACTACCGGATGCCGCAGCCGGTGCTGCGCGACGACCCGGCCCTGCCGCGGCACAGCGAGCGCTCCCTGCTCGCGTGGGAGTCGGTGGCGTCCTTGAAGCTGCGCTTCGAGCGGATCCTCACCGACTTCGCGTGGGCCGACCGGCCGCCGGCCTTCCACCGCCGGCACCTGACCGCGATCCGGGTCGCGCCGATCGACGACCCGGCCCAGGTGGCGGTGTCCGCCGACGAGATCGTGTTCCGCTCGCGCACGCCGGAGGGATCGACGGTGACGTCGGCGCTGCGGGAGGACGTGGTCGACCTGAGCGGCGACCGGCCGCGGCTGCGGCGTCGTACCGTCCTGATCGACACCGACCGCCCCGACCTGGCGCAGATCGCGCTGCTCTACTGAGGAGCTGAGGATGTCCGACTTCGAGGAGCTCGCCCGGCTGGTCAACGAGTACACCGCCGTCCGGGTCGGCGTCGACCGCAGCGGCGCGAGCCCGCGGCTGCGGATCTCCAGCGACCGGACCGGCGACGCGGTCTCGCTCGACGCCACCGCGCTGGAGGCGATCGCGTCGCTCGACCAGAGCAGGATCGGCCTGCTGGTGGGAGCGTTCAGCGAGACCGGCGACGCCACGGTCGCGCTCGAGGAGGACGGGCCGGAGTGAGCGGCCCCGAGCTGGTCCGGCCGGAGACGCTGGCCGACCTGGTCGCGCTGCGGGCGGCCCACCCCGACCGGACGCTGGTCGCCGGCGGCACCGACGTCATGGTCGGCGTGAACTTCGGCCGGCTGCGTCCGAGCGGTGTCATCGACGTCGGCCGGGTCGCCGAGCTGCGCGCGCACGAGGTCGTCGACGGCGTGCTGCGGATCGGCGCGGGCGTCACCTTCGGCCGGATCGAGACGTCGCTGGCCGACGTGGTGCCGGCGCTCGCCACCGCCGCGCGAGGCGTCGGCTCGCCGCAGATCCGCGCGGCCGCGACGATCGGCGGCAACCTCGGCACCGCGTCGCCCGCCGGCGACGCCCATCCCGCGCTGATCGCGCTGGGCGCGTCGATCGAGCTGGCATCGGTCGACGGCACCCGGCTCGTCCCCGCCGACGCCTACTTCCTCGGCCCGGGCCGCTCGGTGCGCACCGAGCGGGAGGTCGTCGCCGCGGTGCGGATCCCCGTCGGCGACGGGATCCGACAGGAGTTCGCCAAGATCGGCACCCGCAACGCCATGGTCATCGCCGTGGCCGCCGTCGCGGTCGTGGTCGACCTGGAGAGACGCCGGATCGGGGTGGGTCTGGGGTCAGTCGGGCCCACCCCGATCCGGGCAGCCCGGGCGGAGGCTCTCCTGGCGGCCGCGCTGTGGCCGGACGGCGGCGAGCGAGTGCCGCCGACGGCCGAGACGATCGCCGCCTTCGCCGAGGAGGTACGACGCAGCGCCCGTCCCATCGACGACGTCCGCGGTACGGCGGCCTACCGCGCGCACGCCGTCCAGGTGATGGCGCGGCGGTGCGCGACCTGGTGTCTGGAGGAGGTCCGATGAGGCTCGAGCTCGACGTGAACGGGCAGGTCCACACCGTCGAGGACGTGGCGGTGTGGGAGAGCCTGCTCACCGTACTCCGCGACCGACTCGCGCTCTACGGCTCGAAGAACGCCTGCGAGCAGGGGGAGTGCGGCTCCTGCTCGGTGCTGGTCGACGGCGAGGTCGTCTGCTCCTGCCTGGTGCTCGCGGGCCAGGCGGAGGGACGATCGGTGGTCACGGTCGAGGGGCTCGACGCCGACCCGATCGCGACCGAGGTGCGCTGTGCGCTGGTCGCCGCGGGCGGCGTCCAGTGTGGCTTCTGCACGCCAGGCTTCGTGGTCACCGCGACCGGGTTGCTGCGCGACCAGCCGTGTGCGTCGGAGCCGGCGGTGCGTGAGGCGCTGGCCGGGAACCTCTGCCGGTGCACCGGCTACAGCAAGATCGTCGAGGCGATCGCGCGCGCCCAGGCGGAGCTGGGCCGATGACCGGCATCGGCAGCTCCGCGCCCCGGCCGGACGGCGACGCCAAGGTCCGCGGCCGGTTCCCCTTCTCCTCCGACCTGTGCGTGCCGGGGATGCTGTGGGGGCACACGGTCCGCAGCCCGCATGCGTACGCCCGGATCCAGTCGGTCGACGTGACGCGAGCGCGCGCGGCCGAGGGGGTGAGGGTCGTGCTGACGGCGGCGGACGTCCCGGGGCGCAACGGGTTCGGACTGGTCGTCGACGATCAGCCGGTGCTGGCGTCCGACGTCGTCCGGTACGTCGGCGAGCCGGTCGCCGTCGTCGCCGCCGCGACGCCCGAGCAGGCGCGCCGGGCGGCGGCGCTCGTCGAGGTCGCCTACACCGAGCTGGAGCCGCTGTGCTCGGTCGAGGAGGCGCTCGCACCGGACGCTCCGGCCCTGCATCCGGACGGCAACCTGGTCCGGACCATCGACATCCGCCGCGGCGCCCCGTCGCGGCACGCGGCCGACGTCGTCGTGACCGGCACCTACACGGTCGGGATGCAGGACCAGGCACCGCTCGGCACCGAGTCCGGCATCGCGATGCCGACGTCCGGTGGGGTGCGGCTGCTGGCCAACAGCCAGTGGATCCACGCCGACCGCAACCAGCTGGCCGCCGTCCTGGACCTGCCGCCGGCGGCCATCGACGTCACCCTCGCCGGTGTCGGCGGCGCCTTCGGCGCACGCGAGGACATCACCCTGCACGCCCACCTCTGCCTGCTCGCGCTGGCGAGCGGCCGGCCGGTGAAGATGGTCTACTCGCGGGAGGAGTCGTTCGTCGGGCACGTGCACCGGCATCCCGCGGTGCTGCGCTACGAGCACGGCGCGCGCGCCGACGGGACGCTGCTCTACGTCCGCTGCGAGATCGACATGGACGGCGGCGCGTACGCCTCGACGTCGTGGGCCGTCGTCTCCAACGCCGCGGCGTTCGCGGTCGGGCCGTACGTCTGCGACGACGTCGAGATCCGGGCGCGGGTGGCGTACACGAACAACCCGCCCTGTGGGGCGATGCGCGGCTTCGGCGCCGTCCAGGCGGCGGTCGGGCACGAGGCCCAGATGGACCGGCTGGCCGACGCGCTCGGCATCGACCCGGTGGAGCTGCGGCTGCGCAACGCCCTCGACGAGGGCGACCTGCTGCCGACCGGGCAGCCGCTGCGCGGCGCGTCGCCGGTGCGCCGGATCCTGGAGGAGCTGCGCGACCTGCCGCCCGTCGCCGCGCCGCTCGCTGTGCCGGGCGGCACGGCGAACGTGACGCGCGGCGAGGGCGTGGTGCGGGGGACCGGCTACGGCATCGGGTTCAAGGCGGGCGGCATGCCCGAGGGGATCCGCGACTACGCCACCGCGTGGGTCCGGCTGCTGCGCCGAGACGGCGAGGTGGTCGCGCAGGTGCGCACGGCCGCCGCGGAGATCGGCCAGGGGCTGAGCACCGTCGTCCCGCAGATCGTGCGGACCGAGCTCGGTGTCGCGGACGTGACCGTGCTGCCGGCCGACACGTCGGTCGGGTCGGCGGGGTCGTCGTCCGCGAGCCGGCAGACGTACATGACCGGCGGCGCGGTGCAGGCGGCGTGCCGGGCGCTGCGCGAGCAGCTGGTCGAGCGCGCCCACGAGTATCACGGCCATCGCTTCGGCGAGCTCCTGGAGCGCGGGCACGACATCTCCCTGCGCGACGGGATGCTGGAGCTGGACGACACGACCTTGCTGGGGCTGGACGACCTGGTGCCGCCCGAGGGTCTCGAGGCCACCCGCCGCTACGACCACCGGCCCACGACGCCGTTCGGGGCGGACGGGCAGGGGGAGCCGCACGTCCAGTTCATCTTCGCCGGTCACCGTGCGGTCGCGGACGTCGACGTCGAGACCGGACTGACCCGGGTGGTGCAGCTGGACGTCGTCCAGGACGTCGGGCGCGCGATCAACCCGGTCGCCGTCGAGGGGCAGATGCAGGGCGGGACCGCGCAGGGTGTCGGCCTGGCGCTGATGGAGGAGATCCAGGTGGAGCGCGGCCGGATCCGCAATGCCTCGTTCACCGACTATCTGGTGCCGACGATCCTCGACGTGCCCCCGATGACCACGACGATCCTCGAGCTGCCCGACCCCGAGGCGCCGTACGGCGTGAAGGGCGCGGGTGAGCCGGCGACCATCTCGAGCACTCCGGCGGTGATGAGCGCGGTGCGCCGCGCCGCCGGCCGCGACCTGTTCCGCGTGCCGATCCGGCCGTGGGACCTGACCGACCTCCCCACCGAGAGCTGAGGGCACATGGAGAACGAGCACGAGCAGTCCCGCGCGACCGGCGACCTGCCGACGTACGCGGTCGCCTTCGTCGACGCGCTGCGGGCGGCGAACGTCCGGCTGGTCGGCACCCTGCCGGAGTCCCTGCTCAAGTCGGTCTACGTCGGCATCGACCGCGCGGAGGACATCCGCCTGGTGCGGGTGAGCAACGAGGCGGACCTGCCCGGCATGCTTGCCGGGGCATACCTGGGCGGCATGCGGGCGCTGATGATCACCGAGAACTCGGGTCTGCGCCAGGCGTGCGAGCCGATCGCCCGGCTGTCGTTCGCCCACCACGTTCCGCTGGTGATGGTGGTCAGCTATCGCGGCGATTTCGGCGAGCCGAACTGGTGGGGGCACAACCACGCGCAGGTGATGGGCCCGCTGCTCGACGCGCTGCGGATCCCGTACCGGATCGTCGACCGGATCGACGACCTCGCGTCATCGGTCGAGAAGGCGTTCCTGCACGCGGACGCGAGCCAATGGCCGGTGTGCCTGGTGATGACCGGCGAGTGCATCGAGGGAGGAGTGGCATGAAACGCGTCGACGTCGCCCGGATCCTGGGCGAGGAGACCACGACCGAGGACCTGTTCGTGTCGTCGATCGGCGGCATCCTCGACGACTGGTGGAACCACCGCCCCGGCGGCGAGGACAACACGCTGTCGGTCAGCATCCTCGGCTCGGTCAGCTCCACCGCCCTCGGCCTCGCCATCGCCCTCCCGCACCGCCGCGTCGTCGCCATCGAGACCGACGGCTCGATGCTGATGAACCTCGGCATCCTGTGCACCCTCGGCGCCGAACGCCCACCGAACCTGACCGTCGTCGTCCTCGACAACGGGCTGTACGAGTGCATCGGGTCCGCACCCACGCTCACCTCGCGCCATGCCGACCTGCGGCTGATCGCGGAGGGTGCGGGGTGCCTGCACTGCATGGACGTCTCCTCCGAGGACGCGCTGCGGGCTTCGTTGCGCTCGGTGTTGTCGGACGGGGAGCTCGGGTTCGTCGTGGCCAAGATCGAGCCCGGGATGGAGGTGTGGCCGGCGGAGAAGCGGCGGTACACCGACGGTGTGGAGGACAAGTATCGGTTCATCCGGCATGTGGAGCGGCTGGAGGGGATCGTCGTGCATGCCTCCTCGCCGCACGTCTGAGCCGTCGAGGTTGCGGGGTTCCTGCGTCGAGGTTGCTGTTCTTCGGGGTTGATGTAACGGGGCTGGTCGGGCGGCCGCGCTGAGCGTGCTGACGCGGCCGCCCTCGCTGCGCGGGAGTCGTGTGCCTGAGAACGTCTGTGGAGGGGTTCCCAGGCACACGACTCCGCTTTAGCGCCCCCAAAACGATTATCGGCGGGGATTGCATCAACCAGGTTCACGCGATCCACGCCGATCCCGCCGCCGCCGCGCCGCCGCCCGCCCCGCCGCCCGCCCCGCCGCCCGTCGCTGCCACCTGCGCGCCGCCCGGGGGAACGCCCACCACCCTGCGTTCCGTACCGAGGAATCTTCGCCTCCAGCCGCCCGGCCCGCTCGGCCGACGCGACTACGTTGCCGAGCACCCAACACTCCCTGGAGGACTGATGAACATGCGTCGATCCACGCTCCTGGCAGGAGCGATCGCCATGGCAACGGCGTTGTCACTGGCGGCCTGCGGCACCGACTCGGGTGGCTCGCCGGGGGGAGATCGCAAGGCCGGCGGGTCGGGTGATCACGTGAAGGTGATCCTCGACTTCATCTACAACGGCTCGTACGGCCCGCTCGCGTACGGCACCGACCAGGGGTACTTCGCCGACAAGGGCGTCGACCTCGAGGTCATCCCCGGGCGCGGCGGCGACCTGGCCATGCAGCAGATCAACCAGGGCAAGGTGGACTTCGCGTTCACCGACCTGTCGAGCTATCTGCGGCAGAAGCTGCAGAACCAGACCGAGACCACGGCGGTCTACGTCTGGGTCCCCGACCCGCAGATCTGCATCGCGTCGCTGACGCCGCTCAGCTCGCCGGCCGACATGGCGGGCAAGTCGTTCGCGACGGTGTCGTTCAGCAACGGGCGGACGACGGTGCCCTACGTCCTCAAGCAGAACGGCGTCGACACCAGCAAGGTCAAGGTGCAGCTGCTCGACATCTCGGTCCTCATCCCGCAGCTGCTGAGCGGTGCGGTCGACACCGCCGAGTCGGCGATCCCCGACTCGCTCGCCGAGAACCGGATCACCGCCAAGCGCGCGGGCAAGGACCTCAGCTGTACGGCGCTCTCCGCGTGGGGCTACAAGGACTACGGCAAGATGCTGATCGTCCGCAACGACCTGATCAAGTCGAACCCCGACCTGGTGAAGCGGGTCATCGAGGGCTTCGACGAGTCGCTGCAGAACGCGGTCGCGAACGCGTCGTCCGACGACATCTTCAACGCCCTCAAGAAGGTCAACCCGCAGACCGACAAGCAGAGCATCGCCGACGCGTGGACCGGCTTCAAGGACATGGAGAAGGGCAACACGGGGGCCATCGACCAGGGCTTCGTGACCTACTCGCTCGGCTTCCTCAAGGACACCGAGGGCCTGACGACGACCGCCGCGCCCAACACCTTCTACGACAACTCGTACGTCGAGGGGGCGCGTTGACCGCCACGCCGCTCCTGTCGCTGCGTGGCGTCTCGCACCGCTACCGGCAGTCCGGGCGCGACGTCCAGGCGCTCGAGGGGGTGTCGCTCGACGTACGGGACGGCGAGTTCCTCGTGCTCGTCGGGGCCAGCGGGTGCGGGAAGTCCACGCTGCTGCGGCTGATCGCCGGCCTGATGCCGCCCACGACGGGCGAGATCGACCGGCAGCCGCGGATCGACGAGCGCGGCGGGATCGGCATGGTGTTCCAGCGGCCGGTGCTGATGCCGTGGCGGTCGGTGCTGCGCAACGTCCTGGTCCCCACCGAGATCGTCAGCAAGGACGATGCGAAGCAGGCCGCTCTCGACCTGCTGGCGCGCACCGGGCTGTCCGAGTTCGAGAAGGCCTACCCGCACCAGCTGTCCGGTGGCATGCAGCAGCGCGTGGCGATCTGCCGCGCCCTGCTCACCGACCCGCCGCTGCTGCTCATGGACGAGCCCTTCGGCGCCCTCGACGCGATCACCCGCGAGCGGCTCAACCTGCTGCTCCAGCAGATCTGGGCCGACACCCGCAAGACCGTCGTCCTCGTCACGCACAACATCGAGGAGGCGGTCCTGCTCGCCGATCGGATCGTGGTGATGTCGCCGCGCCCCGGCCGGATCGTCGAGGTCATCGACAACGACCTGCCGCGACCGCGCGGCGTGCACAGCTATCAGGACCCGGGGTTCGCCGAGCTCGGCGTGCACCTGCGCTCGCTCATCGTCGGCGCCGACACGGAGGTGAGCCATGCTTGACGGCGCCCTCCGTACGGTGGTCCGCGGCGTGCTCACGACGGCCGTCGTCGCCGTCGGCGTCGTGGGCGCGTGGTGGCTGATCATCCGCATCTTCGACATCCAGGAGTACGTCGTCCCGCCGCCCGGCGCCGTCTGGACCGCCTTCGTCGACAGCGCGTCCTTCCTCTGGCCGGCGCTGTGGGTGACCCTCTACGAGTCGGTGGTCGGCTTCGCGCTCTCCATCGTCGTGGGCCTCGCGCTGGCCACGATCATGGTCTACTCCCCGCTCCTGCGCGGGGTGATCATGCCGAGCCTGGTCGGCCTCAACGCCACCCCGAAGGTGGCGCTCGCGCCGGTGCTGATCCTCTGGCTCGGTCTCGGCATCAACTCCAAGATCGGGATGGCGTTCCTGCTGTCGTTCTTCCCGGTCGTCGTCAACGCGGTGCGCGGCCTCGACGAGGCCGACCCCGAGCTGCTCGACTACTTCCGGCTGCTCCGCGCCGGCCGGCTGCGCACCTTCCTCAAGGTGCGGCTGCCCAACTCGCTGCCGACCATGTTCGACGGCTTCAAGATCGCGCTCCCGATCGCGGTGGTCGGCGCGGTGATCGGCGAGTTCGTCGCCTCGCAGGAGGGCATCGGCTACCAGATCATCGTGGCCTACTCGACGTTCAGCACCGGGATCGTGTTCGCCGCGGTCATCCTCATCGCCGTCGCCTCCACCGTCCTGTACGGCGGGCTGGTGCTCCTCGAGCGCGTCCTGCTCCGCTGGCGTCCCAGCTCCGGTAAGCCAGCGGTCTGAGCGGAACGGCGTATGCGACAGGAACGGGCATGGAAATGCCCGCTTCCTAGCCTTCCCGCGCCCAAAAATAGGTCGTACTATTCACAAATCTGGAAAGGGGAAAAGCATGTCGATCGCATCGGAGCCCACCGCCGTCCCGAGGTCCTTCTATCGCGACCCGGCCGTCCTCGAGCGTGAGCTGGGGGAGGTCTTCGGACGCAGCTGGCTCTTCGTGGCCCACGAGTCGGAGATCCCGCAGGTCGGCGACTACGTCACCCGCTCGATGGGCGGCGACCCGGTGATCGTGTCGCGCACCCAGGGAGACGGCGTGCGGGTGATGCTGAACTCCTGCACCCACCGCGGCACCCAGGTCTGCAAGGTGTCGCACGGCAACACCACGACCTTCCGCTGCGGCTACCACGGCTGGGTGTTCGGCACCGACGGCGACCTCAAGGGCGTCCCCGGCAGGCGCGCTCTCTACGGTCCGGACTTCGACCTGAGCCGGCTCGGCCTGCGCCAGGCGCGGACCGAGGTGCTGCACGGCCTGATCTTCGCGACCTGGGATCCCGACGCCCCCGACCTGATGACCTCGCTCGGCGAGTTCGGCTGGTACCTCGACGCCTTCTTCGGGCTCTTCCCCGGCGGCATGGAGGTCTACGGCGGCATGCACCGCGTCAACGTGCGCGGCAACTGGAAGATCCACGCCGAGAACTTCTCCGGCGACGGCTACCACCTCCAGGTCGCGCACCGCACCATGTTCGAGCTCGGCGTGATGGGCGACCAGGCCGGCGCCGTCGAGGGCTTCGTGGTCAACGACCCCAACGGTCACTGCCTGCGCAGCCAGTACCTGGCCGACGAGGGAGTGCCCGCCACCGTCTTCGGCTATGAGGACGAGCTGATCGAGAAGGCGCTCGCCGCCGCCGACCCCGAGGTGCGCCGGTTCCGCGAGAAGACGACCGTCATCCATGGCCTGGTCTATCCCAACCTGCTGCTCATCACGACCGCGCCCCGCTACTTCGGCACCGACGCTGACGGGTCGGTTGCGTTCACCCAGCTGCGGGTCCTCACCCCCATCGACCAGCATCACCACGAGGTCGCCTACTGGAGCCTGGTGCCCCGGGACGCGAGCCCCGAGTGGAAGGCCAAGTCGTACCTCTACGTGACCCGCCAGCACGGCGCCGCGTCGTACTTCGAGGCCGACGACCTGGAGAACTTCCGACGCATCGACGCCGGTCTCGGCGCTGTCGCGGGCGCGCGGACGCCGTACAACTACGAGCTCGGGGTCGGTGCCGCAGAGTCCGGGCCGCCGCCGTGGCGGGGGCCGGGCCGGATCGTCCGGCAGGACTTCACCGAGGCCAACCAGCGGACCTTCGTCGGCCGCTACCTCGAGCAGATGGGGGAGCGGGCATGAGGGCCGAGATCGAGGACTTCCTGGTCCACGAGGCCGACCTCCTCGACTCCGGCCGGTACGCCGACTGGCTCGACCTGCTGCACGAGGACTTCCTCTACCGGGTGCCTGTCCCCCTCGCTCGCGAGGACCCGACCCAGAGCCCGTACGACGACGTACTCGAGTTCGCCAACGAGTCGAAGAGCTTCCTCGAGATGCGCTTCCGCCGCATCGCGTCCGACTTCGCCTGGGCCGAGCGCCCGGCGGCGATGGTGCGGCACTTCGTGTCGAACTTCCGGATCACGCCCGAGGGCGGCGACGTCGAGGCGTACGCCGTCCGCACCAACGTGATGGTCGTGCGGGCCCGTCTGCCCGAGGTCCCGGTCATCGCCACCGCGGGGCGGCACGACCGGATCGTCCGGCAGGACGGCGTCCTGCTGCTCGCCTCCCGGGTCGTGCACCTCGACGCCGAGGTCCCCACCGAGAGCCAGCTCGGGGTCATCTTCTGATGACGGGCGAGCGCTGGCAGGTGCACAACGAGTTCGCGTCGGTCGCGCTGCGGGTCGTCCCCTTCGGCCGGGGAACCCGTCTCGAGATCACGTCGGGGCGGCTCGAGGACGTCGGTCTGATCGACCCGACGGTGCTCGAGGCGCTCACCCTGCTCGACGAGCGCGCCCTCATGGCGATCGTCGCGCAGGCCACCGAGATCGGCGCTGATCGAGCCTCCGGAACTTCCCCGGAAGACCATTGACTTCTGGGCAAAAGTAAGACGTACACTGCGTAAATCCGAAGATCGACAACGCCGAGATGCCGTGACATAGGGCGCATGACTTCCGGATGCAAGACGTATACGACATAAATGTCCGAGAATCACGGCCTCGGTGACAGGAGTGAGAGTGTCTTCGAACAGCTTCCGGCTCTGCACCTACGTGGCAGGCGGATTCGCATCGGTCGGCCTGGGTGTCGGCGACGAGCCGGCCCGCGTCATCGACGTCGAGCGCGGCTTCCGGCACCTGCACAGCACCGGCCGCGGCGACTTCGTCGTCTGGCCGACCCGCCTGGAGATGCTCCAGGTGCTCACCAACTGGGACTACTTCCTGCCCCGGCTCGCCCAGCTCGCCGAGGTGGCCGAGAACCTCCCGGCCGACGCCGACTTCGTCCACGCGGCCGACGCCGTCCGCTACGCGCCGCCGATCACCAACCCGGGCAAGATCCTCAACGCGGGCGCCAACTACTACGACCACATCAAGGAGATGGGCACCCCGGAGATGTCTCCGGAGACCGACATCCCCTACATCTTCCCGAAGACGCCGAACAACGCGCTGATCGGCGACGGCGACGCGATCGTGCTGCCGCGCAAGCGCAACTGGGACGTCGCCCAGTACATCGACTGGGAGGCCGAGCTGGCCGTCGTCATCGGCCGCACCGCCGAGGACGTCTCGCCGGAGGAGGCGATCGACTACATCGCCGGCTACACGATCTACCAGGACATCTCCGGGCGCGACAAGATGATCCGCGAGACCGGCCCGTTCTCGTGGGACTGGTACGCCAACAAGTGCAATGACACCTTCGCCCCGCTCGGGCCGTGGATCGTGCCGGCGCAGTTCGTGCCCGACCCGCAGAACCTCTCGATCAAGTCAATCGTCAACGGGGAGGTGCAGCAGGACTCCAACACCAAGGAGATGATCTGGACCGCCGCGGAGATGGTGTCCTATGCGTCCGAGATCACCCGGCTCGAGCCCGGCGACATCGTCGCCACCGGAACCTGCGCGGGCTGCGGCATGGCGCAGGGCATCGAGGTGGGCTGGGACGGCATCAAGGACCTGTTCCCGAACATGTATGCCGGCGGTGGGAACTTCCTCAAGGCGGGCGACGTCCTCGTCACCGAGATCGAGGGCCTCGGCCGGCTCACCAACTCCGTCGTCGCGGCGGGCTGAGGCCGACGAGACGATGCGGGTCATCGGGCAGCGGGTGCGGCACGTCGACTGGCGTGCCGTCACCAGCGGAGCCGCCTCCTATGCCGACGACGTGGCGCACCCCGGTGCGCTCGTCGGGGGCGTGCTGCGCAGCCCGCACCCGCATGCCCGCATCGTCTCGATCAGCACCCGACGGGCCCGTGCCGTGCCCGGCGTCCACGCCGTCCTGACGGCGGCCGACGTCCCCGACCGCACCTACCTCGACTATCGCGCACCCGACCAGGACCGCCGGATGCTCGCCGCCGACGTGGTGCGCCACATCGGCGAGCCGGTGGCGCTGGTGGCCGCGGAGACGGCCGGGGCCCTCGCCGCGGCGCTCGCGGCACTGGACGTGCGCTACGCGCCGTTGCCGGCGCCCACCACGGTCGAGGCCGCGCTCTCTCCCCGGGCGGCGGTCCTGCACCCCGACCGGGGAGAGACCAATGTCGCGTCGACCGTGACCCGCGTGCTCGGCATCGACCCGGACCAGGCGCCGCCGGGCGGCCACCGCGTGAAGCGGCGGTACCGGTCGTCGTACCAGAGCCACGTGACCATGGAGCCGCACACGGTCGTGGCGCACTGGCGCGCCGACGAGCAGCGGCTGCACGTCTGGGCGCCGTCGCAGAACCCGAGGCTCATCCAGCGCGACCTCGCCCAGCTCTTCGGGCTCGAGGTCCCGGCGGTCCACCTGCACGAGCTCACCGTCGGTGGCGACTTCGGCGGCCGCACCCAGATCTCCAGCACCGAGGCCCTGGTCTGCGCGCTGAGCATCGCGACCGGCCGCCCGGTGAAGCTGCGGCAGTCACGGGCCGAGGAGTTCGCGTTCACCAAGTACCGCGTCCCGTGGGACGTCACGCTCGAGGCGGCGTGCGACGTCGACGGGCGGGTCACCACCCTGCGGGCCGACTTCGACATCGACAACGGCGCCTACAACCAGGCGGCCCCCGGCGAGATGGCGTACGGCGCGACCGCGCTCGCGTCGTCGTACCGCTGGCGGGGCTATCGGGCCGACGGCCGCTGCGTCTACACCGCCAAGACGCCGAGCTCGTCCTTCCGAGGCGCCGGCGGGTACGCCGTCACGTGGGCGCTCGAGTGCGCCGTCGACGAGCTCGCCGAGCGGGCCGGCTGGGACCCGATCGACTTCCGGCTGCGCAATGCGGTCGCCGACCCGGGCGAGGTCTCGCTGACCGGCTGGCAGGTGCGGTCGTCGGCACTCGCCGAGTGCCTGGAGACCGTGCGCCGCGAGATCGACTGGGACCGCAGGCGCCAGCAGGGCGGGCCGGGCACCGGTCGCGGCGTGGGCGTCGCCTGCACCATCCACGTGACCGCGCTCGCGCGGGACTACATGCTGCGCTCCTCCGGCGCGCTCGACATCGACGCCGACGGCCGGGTGCACCTGCGCTTCGGCTGCGGCGACGCGGGCACCGGCCAGAAGACGATCCTCTGCCAGGCCGTGGCGGAGAGCCTCGGCATCGACCCCGGCCGGGTCTCGATCGAGGCGACCGACACCGACCGCACGCCGCCCGACGCGGGTGCCGGCGCCTCGCGCGGCAGCTTCGTCTCGGTCAGCGCGGCACGCACCCTTGCGGCCGACGCCCGCGCCCGGCTGACCGAGGTCGCCGCCGCCAAGCTGCACGTTCCGCCGGGCGACGTCCGCTGGGACGGCGGCGACGCGTCCGCCGGACCCGACACGATCTCGCTCGGCGACCTCGCCGTGCTGGCCGCCGGCGACGAGCCGGCCTTCACCGTCGAGAGCACGTGGGTCGGCGACTCGCACGACCCGGCGCCCGACGGGCACGAGGACATCGCGCCGACGTACTCGTTCGCGGCGCACGCGGTCGAGGTCGAGGTCGACGAGGCGACCGGCGTGGTGCGGGTGCTCCGTGTCGTCGCCGCCCACGACTCCGGCACCGTGCTCAACCCGCTGTCGGCTCGCGGCCAGGTCGAGGGCGGCGTGGTGATGGGGATGGGTGCGGTGCTCAGCGAGTCGCTGGTCTTCGAGGGCGGGCGCGTGGTCAACCCCAGCTATGTCGACTACGACGTGCCCCGGGCGGCCGAGTCGCCCGACATCACCACGTGCTTCCTCGGCGACGGCGACCCGGTCGGACCGTTCGGCGCGAAGGGGCTCGGCGAGATCCCGCTGCTCGCCATCGGCCCCGCGGTCACCAACGCGATCAGCCACGCGATCGGCGTGCGGCTGGACGCCGCGCCGCACACACCCGACCAGGTGCTCGCCGCGATCCGCGAGCGGGACGGGCGGTCGCTGCGCACCGGCTCGGTCGGCCGCTCGCCGAAGCGCTGGTGGATCCACGCGATGCGCTGGCTCTACCCGCGCGGGCTGCATGCCACGCTGCGGCGGTGGGGGCCGCGGCTGGCGCCGCCGGTGCCGCCGACGGTGATCCGCGAGCTCGCCGTACCGGACTCGGAGCAGGACGCGCTCGCCCGGCTCGCCGCGGGCGCCCGCCCGCTCGGCGGCGGCACCGACCTGCTCGCCCGGGAGACCCAGGGCCTGCCCGTGCCCGAGCTGCTCGTCGACCTGACCGCCGTCGGCGGTCTCGCCCAGGTGCGCGAGGAGGACGGCGCGCTGCGCATCGGCGGCGCCGTCACCCTCGCCGACCTGGCCGGGCATCCGGCCGCCGACGCGGTGCTGCGCGCGACCGCCGGCTCGATCGCGACCCCGCAGATCCGCAACGCCGCCACCGTCGCCGGCAACCTGTGCCAGGCCAAGCGCTGCTGGTTCTTCCGCAACGGCTTCGACTGCTACAAGCGCGGCGGCGCCACCCGGCCCTGCTACGCCGTCCTCGGCGACCACCGCTTCCACCACGCGGTCGACGACGGCCACCGCTGCCAGGCGGTCACGCCGTCCGACCTGGCGACGCCGCTGCTCGCGCTCGACGCGACGGTCGCGGTGCGGTCGGCGCGCGGCGACCGGGTGCTCGCCGTCGCCGACCTCTACGACGGCCCGGGCGAGACGGTCCTCGCACCCGACGAGCTGGTCACCGCGATCGAGGTCCCGGCCACAGCCCGCGAGCGGACGACGGTCGCGCGCCGACTCGCGCTCTGGCAGGGCGCGTTCGCCGTGGCGAGCGTCGCGGTGTCCGCGCGGGCGCCGGAGTCCGGCGTGGTGGCGGACCTGCGCGTCGTGCTCGGCGGCGTCGCCCCGACCCCGCGCCGGATCCCGGTGATCGAGCAGGCGCTCGAGGGCCGCCGGTACGACGCCCGGGCCGTCGAGCGGGCCTGCGTCGCCTGGGAGCGCGGCACCCACCCGCTCGCGGGCAACCACTGGAAGGTGTTCGCCACCTCCGGGCTGGTGCGTGCGGCGCTCGACGAGCTCTACGGAGGCGCCCGATGAGGAGCGTGCTCGACGTCAACGGCGAGCAGCACGAGCTCGACCTCCGCGGAGCCGAGCGGCTGCTCGACGTGCTGCGCGACCGGCTCGGCCTGACCGGGGCGAAGTCCGCCTGTCGGCAGGGGGAGTGCGGCGCGTGCACGGTGCTCGTCGACCAGCGGCCGGTGCTGGCGTGCGTGACGCCGGCGGCCGTCGTACGCGGTGCGGTGACGACGGTCGAGGGCGTGGCCGAGGCGGCCGAGCCGCTGCGGCAGGCGTTCGCCGACGAAGGCGGCTTCCAGTGCGGCTTCTGCACGCCCGGCCAGATCATGCGGGCGCTCGCGCTGCTCGCCGAGAGCTCGGCCGAGGAGATCGCCGATGGCGGGACGGTGCGTGCCGCCCTCGCCGGAAATGTGTGCCGGTGCACCGGATACGCCGGCATCGTGCGGGCGCTGCAGCGCTGCGCCCCGAACCAGGATCAGGAGGCAACGGATGTCTGAGAGCAACACCCTGACCGTGCCACGCCCCATGGTGCACGCCGAGAGCGTCCGCAAGGCGTTCGGCAGCCACGAGGTGCTCAAGGGCATCGACCTCACCGTGCAGCCACGGGAGGTCGTCTGCCTGATCGGTCCGTCCGGCTCGGGCAAGACGACGCTGCTGCGCTGCATGAATCGGCTGGAGAAGTTCGACAGCGGCCGGATCTGCGTCGACGGCGACTACGTCGGCTACCGGCTGCGGGACGACGGCCGACTGCAGGAGGTCGCCGAGTCCGCGATCTGCAAGCAGCGCTCGTCGATCGGCATGGTCTTCCAGCGGTTCAACCTCTTCCCGCACATGACGGCGCTGGAGAACATCGTGAAGGGCCCGGTCGGCGTCCTCGGCCGCAACCGCAAGGAGGTCACCGCCGAGGCGCGGACGCTGCTCGAGCGGGTCGGCCTCGCCGACAAGGCCGACGCGTACCCGAACAGCCTGTCCGGCGGCCAGCAGCAGCGGGTCGCGATCGCGCGGGCGCTGTGCATGCGGCCCAAGCTGATGCTCTTCGACGAGCCGACCTCGGCGCTCGACCCCGAGCTGGTGGGGGAGGTGCTGGAGGTGATCCACGCGCTCGCCGACGACGGCGTGACCATGGTGATCGTCACCCACGAGATCGGCTTCGCCCGCGACGTCGCCGACCAGGTCGTCTTCATGGACGGCGGCGTGGTCGTCGAGCGCGGCACGCCCGAGGAGATCCTGGAGCACCCGCAGCACGTGCGCACCCAGCGCTTCCTCGCCAGCGTGCTCCGCGACCCCGATGCCACGCGATCACCCCGCTCCCGCCGGGGGGCGCGGTGACGTCGGAGCCGGCCGAAGCGGAGCCGGCGAACCAGCCGGCCGATCTCTTCGACCTCAGCCACAACGTCAACTTCCTGCTCCGGCTCGCCCACGCGCGCGGCGACCTGCTGTTCAACGAGGCGATGGGCGACCTCGACCTGACGCCGCGCCAGGCCGCGCTCCTGCACGCGGTCGACCGGTGCGAGGGCGGCAACATCAGCGTCCTCACCGTCGTCACCGGGATGGACCGCGGCACGCTGTCGGAGATGACGCCGCGGCTGGTCAAGCGCGGCCTGCTCGACCGTCGTCCCGCGCCCGGCGACGGGCGCGCCAAGTCGCTCTACCTCACACCGGCCGGCGACGCGCTGCTCCAGCTGGCCCGGCAGCGCACGGCCAGCCTGCGCGAGCGCGTGCTCGCGTCGATGCCGGAGGAGTACCACGACCTCTTCGTGAAGATGCTCGCCCAGCTGGTCGGTCTCGAGACCGAGACCCGGATCGTCCACGACCTCCCCACCGTCACCCGAAGGAGAACCTGATGAGACTCACCGAGGCCGCCCTCAACCGCCCCCAGTCCGGCGTGCGGAAGATGATGGAGCTCGCGTGGGGACGCGAGGACGTCATCCACCTCGAGGTGGGGGAGCCGGGCTTCGCCACCCCCGACCACGTCATCGAGGCCGCGCACCGCGCCGCCGCGGTCGACCACAAGACCCGCTACTCGCCGACGCCCGGCCTGCCCGAGCTGCGGGAGGCGTTGACCCACAAGCTCGCGAAGGTCAACGGCATCACCGCCCCGGCCGAGCAGGTGCTGGTCACCAACGGCGGCGCCAACGCGCTCTTCGCGACGCTCGGGTCGCTGCTCGACGCGTCCACCTCGGTGCTGCTGCCCGATCCTGGCTGGTCGAACTTCACGATGATGACCCGCGCGTTCGGCGCCCGTCCGGTCTACTACGACCTCGATGCCAAGAACGGCTATCTGCCCGACCTCGACCAGCTCGCGGCGCTCGTCGACGACAGCACCCGCGCGATCGTGCTCAACTCGCCGTCGAACCCGCTTGGCAGCGTCATCGACGTCCGGCTGGCCGAGCGGCTCTTCGAGTTCGCCGCGGCCCACGACCTCTGGATCGTGTCCGACGAGTGCTACGACGGCGTCGACTTCTCGGGCGACTTCGTCAGCATGGGCTCGCTGGAGGGCGCCCCGGAGCGGGTGATCTCGGTCTACAGCTTCTCCAAGGTCTACGCGATGACCGGCTGGCGCGTCGGGTACGTCGTCGTCCCGCCGGAGGTCGTGACGCCCGTGCTCGGCCTGCTCCAGCCGAGCGTCATGTGCGTCAACACCCCGGCCCAGTACGCCGCGCTGGCCGCGATCACCGGCCCTCAGGACTATCTCGACGTCTGGCGCGAGCAGTACCGCGGCAACCGCGACCTGGTCCTGGACGGGATCGCCGGCTCCCGCTACCGCGCGCTGCGGCCCGACGGCGGCTTCTACGTCTGGCTGGACGTGCGCGACTACGGCCTCAGCAGCGAGGACTTCGCGGTCCGGCTGCTGCTCGACCACGGCGTCGCGACGACGCCCGGCACCGCGTTCGGCGCCAACGGCGAGGGCTATCTGCGGCTCTCGCTCGCCACCACCACCGACGACCTGGCGACCGGCGTGGCCCGGCTGCTGGCCGTCTGAGCACCAGGAGTCCCTCCGTGACCGTCAGAACCGCACCGCCGGGACGCGCCGGCTTCGTGCACGACCCCGAGGCGATCGACGCCGTCCATCGCGCGCTCCGTCAGGCGGGCGTGGACTTCGCGGCGTACCTGCCCGAGACCATCCTCTACCCGGTGATGCGGGCGCTCGAGGACGACCCCGAGGTGCTCAGCGTCTCGGTCGCCCGCGAGGACGAAGGCGTGGCGATCGCCGCCGGCGCCTTCCTGGGCGGCCGCTGGCCGGTGCTCCTCACCGAGGCGTCCGGGCTCGGCCTGAGCGGGCTGATCCTGGCCCGCGCGATCGTGCAGCGCACGCCGATGCTGATCCTGGCCGGCCACAACGAGGCGCTCGGCGAGCGCCACGACTACACCGCCGCGGCGCGGCGGGTCAGCGAGCCGCTGCTGCGCGGCCTCAACATCCCGTACGTCGTCGTCCGCGACAAGCGCGAGATCGGCACCGTCGTCCGCGAGGCCCAGCTCACCGTGCGCGGCGACCGCCGCCCGGTGGCGGTGCTGTTCCCGCGGCACAGCCTGCACGTCGAGGAGGAGCACGCATGAACCGCCGCGAGGTGCTGGAGATCTTCGCCCGCCACCGAGGCGACGCGCCCGCGGTGACCGGGCCGAGCTTCGGAGGGCGCGTGCTCCACGAGCTGGCCCACGAGCCGGCCACGATCTACAACATGGAGCTGGCCTATCCGACGGCGCTGTGCCTCGGGCTGGCCCTGGCGCTGCCCGACCAGCGGGTGTACGCCGTCGAGGGCGACGGGTCGATGATCGCCGGCATGGCGACCCTGACCACGGTCGCCCGCTGCGCGCCCCCCAACCTGGTCGTGTTGGTGATCAACAACCGCTCCTTCGCGAGCACCGGCGCCCAGCCGACGGCCGAGGCGGGGTCCGCCGACCTGGTCGCGATCGCGCGCGGCGCGGGCATCGGCTCCGCCGTACGGGTGAGCGACGTCGGCGAGGCCGAGGAGGCGCTGAGCAAGGCGGCCGTGACGCCCGGGCCGCACTTCGTCGTCGCCGACGTCGAGCCCGAGGACGTGCGGACGGCGGGCAGCTCGCAGGCCTATCCGTTCGACATCGTCGAGGCTGCGGTCGTCTTCCGGCGCGCGCTCGAGGACCGCGGCCTGGTGCCGACGATCTGGGCTGTCTAGATGTGGCGTACACGCGTTATCTGACGATTCCGCAGTCCCGAAAAACCAAGGATCCTCGAATCCAAATACGTCGTACTATGCATGAATTTGAATGACCGGACATTCCGGACGAACAGGTGGAATGGAGACCCGCGTGAACAAGCAACTCACTGGCCGTGTTCGACTCCGCGCGGCCCTGGCCGGCGCCGTCGCCGTCCTGGTGGCCACCTCCCTGGCGGGATGCGCCTCCGATGATGCGAAGGGCGACTCGGGCAGCCACGCGGCGAAGAACGCCGAGGCCGCCAAGCTGCTCCCCAAGGCCATCGCCGACGCCGGAGTGGTCCGGGTCGCCTCGACCTTCGGCTACCCGCCGGAGCAGTTCTACGAGGAGGACGGCAAGACCCCGACCGGTTTCTCGGTCGAGATCGGCAAGGCGCTCGGCGAGCAGCTGGGCGTCGACTTCAAGTTCGAGAACGTCAGCTTCGACGCGATCCTCCCGGGCATCGAGGCGAAGCGCTACGACATCGCCATCTCCTCGATGAGCATCACGCCGGAGCGCTCGCAGCAGGTCAACTTCGTCAAGTACATGGACGCCGGCGGCTCGCTGCTCGTCAAGGGGGACAACAACGACATCAACGGCCTGCAGGACCTCTGCGGCAAGACGGCGGCCAACACCACCGGCTCGCTGCACGGCGCCTACCTGGAGGAGTACAGCAAGACCGACTGCGTCGCCCAGGGCAAGCCGCCGATCAAGGTCGTCAACTTCTCCGACGCGGCCGCGCCCAACCAGGCGGTCGCGACGGGGCGCGCCGACGTCTGCTACCGCGACTTCACGGCGAACGCCTACATGGCGCAGAACTCCAACGGGCAGTTCAAGGTCGTCGGCGGCATCGTGAAGACCAGCCCCTACGGCATCGCTGTCGGCAAGAGCGACCTGCAGCTGGCGGAGGCCATCAATGTCGCGCTCAACGCCATCATCAAGGACGGCGAGTACGACAAGATCCTCTCCAAGTGGAAGGTCGACGAGGCCGCCATCACCCAGTCCGAGGTCGTCAAGGCGACGGCCTGATCCGCACGACCCGACTGGCTGCCCGGGTCCCGTCGCCTCCATCCCTCCCGATCGGAGCGCGGCGGGCCCGGGTGGACTCATGTCCCGATCGCCGGAAGGAGCGGGCCGTGACCGAGGGTGACGCCTCTACGTGGAACGACGACGAGCTGGTGTTCGCGGAGCCGTGGCAGGGCCGGGCCGCCGCCCTGGCCCGGGCCTGGGTGGACGCCGCCGAGGCCGGCGCCTTCCGCTCCGGCCTGTCGGCGACCCTGGCCGAGGACCCGACCGCGCGCTACTTCGAGTCGATGGTCGGCGCGCTCGAGGCGGCGGCCCTCGGCAGCGGCCGGGTCGCGGCCGACCAGCTCGACCGAGCGCGGCTGACCGCGGCGACGTACGCCGTCACGGACCCCGAGCACGGCGCCATCGAGGTGCTCTCCCTCCTCGTCGACGAGGGCAACCGGGTCTGGGCGGTGCCGCTCTTCGGCTTGGTCGACTGGCGGCGGGTGCACCACCTCGAGGCCTACTGGGGGAGCGCCCCTTCGTCGTCCGTGGCCGGGATCCGCGCGTTCGACCGCGAGGAGCGCCCGCTGGCCGACGTACCGGTCGAGCGGGCCAAGCTCGAGCGCCTGCTCTCCGACGTGCTCTTCCCGCCCCGCCTGTAACTCGGTGTTCGTGAGTCCACCACGGGGTTGTGACGCGTCATGACTCCGTGGTGGATGACGTAACACCGTGGTAGATGGTCGGTGCGCCCCGGAGCCCGTTCAGCAGGCCGATCCTGCGCGGCCGGCGCCGATCATCGCGTCCCGCGAGACCAGGGCGGCCAGCGCCTCCTCGGTCCAGCCATCGGTGCCGGCCGGGCGCTCGGGCAGCACCAGGTAGCGGGTCTCGGACGTCGAGTCCCAGACCCGCACCTCGACGTCGGGCCCGAGCTCGACGCCGAACTCGCGGAGCACCGCCCGCGGCTCGGCGACCGCGCGCGAGCGGTAGGCGAAGCTCTTGTACCAGAGCGGCGGCGCCCCGAGCAGCGACCACGGGTAGCAGGAGCACAGCGTGCAGACCACCAGGTTGTGGACGTCGGGGCCGTTCGCGACGACCCGGACGCGGGCGCCCTCGATGCCGCCGATGCCGAGCTCGGCCGCGGCCGCTGTGCCGTCGTCGAGGAGCCGGGCGCGGAACGCGGGGTCGACCCAGGCCCGCGCGACGACGCGCGCGCCGTGATGCGGACCGAGGCGCTTTTCGACGTACTCGACATATTTGTCGATCGCGTCGGTCGATGCGAGGCCGCGCTCGACGAGCAGTGCCTCGAGGGCCATGGTGCGCAGCTCGAACTCCGAGCGGGCGCGCCGGGAGCGGGGGCTGGCGTAGTGCTCGTGTCCGTGCTCGTCAGTCATGGTCGGCTCCTGTCAGGTAGTGCTCGGTGAGGTCGACGCGCACGCTGAACTCCGGCTCCTCGCCGACGCCCCACAGGTCGGTCGAGCGGAAGGCGACGGTGTAGACGGTTTCGGCGGGGGCGCCGCGCGGCCGGTCGAGGGGATGCTCGGCGCCGCAGATCCGCTCGATCTGGCCGACCGTGCCGCGGACGTAGCGCGGGCACCGGTTCACGCCTGTCGAGGCGCGCCCTTGGCGCACCAGAACCCGCTCGCCAACGGCGAATCGAGCCTCGACGGGGGCCGGGAGACGCTGGGCCGTGGACATCAGGTCGTCCATCAGCGCGACCAGTCCGTCCGACTCGCTCCGCGGCACGACGTGTGCGCCGGCCGCGATCTGGTCGCGGCAGCGGGCGACGTCGCCGGAGGCGATCGCGCCGCGTCGGACCAGCAGCTCCTCGACGGCCAGCAGCCATCGCGCGAAGTACGGCGAGCCGAGGTAGGCCGCCGGCGGCAGGCCCTCGATCCAGGGCCGCAGCGACTCGCCCGCGGCCTGCAGGGCGAGCGCGTGGGCGCGCAGCTCCCAGGCCTCCGTGGCGACCCGATCGGAGCCCGCGACGCGCACCGGCCCGAAGCCCTCGAGGCCCCCGAGATCGTGCACGCCGTCCACAAATACATCGTACACTGCATAAGTTGCTACGACGAGGAGATCGCATGAGCAAGCCCCGCATCGCCGTCTTCACCGGCCCGATGCCGACGATCGCCAACACGCCGCCGCTCGTGACGGACGCCGGCGCGCTGCGTCCGCAGCGGCTGGCCGCACCCGTGAAGGTGCTGGTGGAGGCGTTCTCCGCGCACCCGCTCGAGGCGCAGGCGGCGCATCTCTACGGCCCGCCCGACGGCTGGCTGGACGGCGACGGCCGGCTCGTCGCCGAGGAGCCGCCCGGTGGCGGCACGCCCGTCTTCGAGGTCGAGCTCAAGCCGGACGACGGCCTCTTCCTGCTGCCCTACGCCGCGCGCCGCGCCGACGGCCGCCCGTGGGAGGCGGCGACGGAGCCCGCCGCCGCGGCGGACACCCGGCAGACCTTCCTGCCCGACGCCCGTCGCCTCTACGAGGAGATCGAGCGGTTCGAGGTCGGCGGCGACGGCCGCCCGGTCGCGCTCTCGGAGCTCGCGGACTTCGACTTCCTGCGCGCCGCGCCCGGTGGTGGCTACCCGCGGGAGGGCGAGCGGCTCGGCGTGGACTACTTCCCCTACGAGCCGCCGCACCTGGTGCGCGAGCCCGACCTCGCTGCCCTCGCCCGGATCACCGACCAGGTGCAGGAGGCCGCCGCGAGCGGTCGGTACGCCGGCCTGCAGTGGCTGGAGAGCAGTGCCACGGTCGAGGAGACGCTCTACTGGCTCAACCTGGTCATCGACACGACCGTGCCGATCGTCGGGCACGCCGCGCAGCGCAGCCACCGCGCGATCGGCGACGACGGCGCGAAGAACATCCTCGACGGCGTCCGCTTCATCCGGTCGGGCGTCTGGGCCGACGCCGACGGCCGCGACCGGCTGGGTGCCGTCCTGATCGTCGACGAGATGGTCCTCGCCAGCCGCGAGGTGGCGAAGGTCGACGCGCGGCCGGGCGGCTATGTCGCCGTCGGCGGCCATGGCGGCGTGGTCGCCGACCTGGGCGCGCACTGGGGGCCGCGAGTCACCTACGTCCCCGAGCGGCGGCACACCGCGATGTCCGCGCTCCGGCTGCCCGAGCTCCCGGGCGAGGTCGACGGGGTCCAGGGCGACCTGTCCGGCGTCCGACGCACCCGGGTCGCCGTCAAGGACGCGGACGGCCGCCTGGTCGGCGCCGCGATGCCACGGGTCTCGATCGTCCCGTTCGGCCACTACGCCGAGGAGGCGATCGGCCCCGACGCGCAGGCCGTCCCTGACGCGGGCGTGCTCGGCCAGGTCGAGCGTGCGCTCGCGCGCGGGGGCCTGGCCGGGCTCGTGGTCGAGGGGATGGTGCCGTACGGATCGACCGATCCCGGCATCGACCGGGCGCTGCGGATCGCCGTCTGTGCGGGCATCCCGGTGGTCCGGGTCGGCCGCGGTCACCCCGGCGGGATGGTCTTCCGGCGTGACCCGTGGGCGATCGCCGGCGACAACCTGACGGCCAACAAGGCGCGGATGCTGCTCACCGCTGCGCTGCTCCGGCTCGGCGCGCTGCCGCCCGCGCGCGATCCCGTCGCGCCGACGGAGGCCGAGTGCGCGGCGATCCGCGCGCGGCTGAACGCCTTCCAGGACGTCTTCGACACCCACTGACAGAGAGCGCAGGTGCACGCATGACGGTCGAGCACGTCAATCCCGACTCGCTGGCGCCGCCGAACGGCTACAGCCACGTCACCGTCGCGACCGGACGGTCGCTGGCGTTCCTCGCCGGCAAGATCGCGGTCGACCCGGCCGGTGTGCTGGTCGGCGCGGGCGACTACCGGACCCAGGGGCGGGTCGCGGCGCACAACCTGTGGCTGGCGCTGCAGGCGGTCGGCGGCCGCCCCGACCAGCTGGCCCGGCTGGCCATCTACATCGTCGACCTCACGCCCGAGCGGGAGAACGACGTCCTGGCCGGCATGGCGGAGGCGGCGCTCGAGTCGGGCATCGGGCCGACCGCCGGCATCCTGATCGGCGTCTCCGCCGTGGGGATCCCCGGCGCCCTGGTCGAGATCGAGGCCGTCGCAGTGCTCGATTGACGCGGATTGCAACGTAAACCGCGCAATTTTCATCCCTCTCGAATTCTTCCTCCCGCAAACAAAGGAAGAACTCTTGACGCCCACTAGCAACTATGTCGTACTGGTCATAAGTTGAGGTTGTCTGCAAACGAAGGGAATGGGCGAGGATGGGTGACCATGCACTGGCCGCCGAGTCGGCACCGACGACTCCGGGCGACGCGGGCGATCGGCCGGACGAGCTGCCGAGCCCCGTCCGACTGCGGCATCCGTGGCGGTGGGTCGCCGTCGTCGCCCTGGCCTACGTCGCGGCGCGCGTCGTGCTCGCCTTCGCGGGCAACGACAACATGCACTGGGACGTCGTCGGCCACTACCTCTTCGCGCCGGCCGTGCTGCGCGGGCTGTGGCTGACGGTCGAGCTGACCGCGGCCGCGATGGGCCTGGCGATCGCGGTCGGCATCACGATCGCGCTGATGCGGCTCTCGCCCAACCCGGTGCTGTCGACCTTCGCGGCGGGCTACGTGTGGTTCGTGCGCGCGACGCCGGTCGTCGTCCAGCTGCTGTTCTGGTTCTTCCTGGCCGCGGTGTTCCCGACGATCAGCGTCGACATCCCGTTCGGGCCGACGCTGTTCGAGCTCGACACGAACACCCTGATCGGGCAGTTCGTCGCGGGCATGCTCGGCCTCGGCATCAGCGAGAGCGCGTACGTCGCCGAGATCGTGCGCGCCGGCATCACATCGGTCGACCGCGGTCAGACCGAGGCGTCGCAGAGCCTGGGCATGTCACGGATGCGCATGATGCGCTGGGTGATCCTGCCGCAGGCGATGCGCGTGATCATCCCGCCGGTGGGCAATGCGGTCATCAACATGACCAAGATGACCGCGGTGGTGCTGATCATCGGCCTGCCGGACCTGATGACGTCGGTGCAGCTGATCTACTCGCGCAACTTCTTCCAGATCCCGCTGCTGACGGTCGCGTGCTGCTGGTACGTGCTGCTGGTCTCGGTGCTGACCCTGCTGCAGCTGCGGCTCGAGCGGCGCTTCGGGCGCGGTGTCCTCGGCGCCCCGGTGAGCCGGCGGGTCAGGCGTCGCTGACCGAGCGGACCTCGGTCTCGAGCCCGACCATCAGCGACAGCATCTTGATGAAGAGGGCGTGGTACTCCGGCGGCAGCGTCGAGAGCACCGCCTCGCGGACGTCGGCCGTGCGCTCGATGACCGCGCGGATCAGCTCGGCGCCCTCGTCGGTGATGGTGAGCGCCTTGGCGCGGCCGTCGTCGGCGGCGCGGCTCTCGATGAGCAGGCCGCGGCGCACCATCCGGGGGACCATCTCCGAGGTCGTGCCGCGGTCCATGCCGCCGAGCTGGACGACATCGGTGAGGCTGGCGCCCGGGTTGTGCAGCACGACGTAGAGGAGCGTGGCCTGCCGTGGCGTGATGTCGAGACCTTCCATGGTCTCGGCGAAGATCGCCTCGGCCCGCTGGTGAGCGCGGCGCAGCAGGTGGTTGACGTTGGTGTAGAGGTCGAACTCGCGTGTGCTCTGGGCTTCTCGTTTCACTCTCACGTCCAGGTCGAGGTCGGGTCGAGATGGGCTCGGCTCGGGCCGGGCCGGGTGGTGGGGGAAGAGTACGCGAGGGCTCACTGTGATGTGGGTCACCTTTACACGGGGAGCCTGTTGTCAAGCGCTTGCGCCCAGCTAGCGCGCTACCTACTCTCGGTATCCGCAACGCCCAGTTGCACCTAGTTCGCACCAGCGTCGGTGCGGGAAACGAGGTCGGGATGCTCGCCTACGAACGAATCGGCTCCGGAGAGCCGCTGGTCCTGGTGCACGGGATCGGTCACCGTCGGCAGGCGTGGTACCCGGTCGTCGACCGGCTGGCCGAGGACCGCGAGGTCATCCTGCTCGACCTGCCCGGCCACGGGGAGTCGCCCGCGCTGGTGCCCGACGGGCGGCCGGTGCGCGACATCCTGCGCGACATCCTCGAGGACTTCTTCCTCGACCTCGGCCTCGACCGCCCCCACATCGCCGGCAACTCGCTCGGCGGCCGGATCGCGCTCGAGGCCGCCGCCGACGACCTGGTGAGCAGCGCGACCACCCTGGCGCCGGCCGGCTTCTGGCGCAACCAGCTCGACTTCGCCTACATCCGCGCGGTCTTCACGCTGCTCACCGGTGCCGCCACGATCGCGCAGCCGGTCGCGCCCGCGATCCTCAAGACCGGCCCCGGGCGCGCCGCCGCCTTCGGGCTGCTGATGACCAAGGGCAACCGACTCGATCCCGAGGCCGCGCTCGGCGACCTGCGCGGGCTGGTCCACGCCCGTCCTGCACTCGAGACGATCATCGACGGCGGCTTCCCGTTCGACCGCCCGATCGCCGCCGACATCCCGGTCACCGTCGCCTGGGGCACCCGCGACCTGGTGCTCCTGCCCTACCAGGCCAAGCGCGCCCGGCGGGCGCTGCCGAACGCCGAGCACATCACGCTGCCCGGTTGCGGGCACGTCCCGATGATCGACGACGTCGAGCGGGTCTGCGAGGTCCTGCTGCAGGGCTCCGCGCACCCGCGGCTCGGCCGGACCCCGTCGTACGACGTGGCCTGACCGAGCCGTCAGGCGCGGGGATCGGCCGACCGGCATGACGGCGGGCAGGCGCCAGCCGGTGCCGTCCAGGATCCCCGGGACGGCCTCCGTCCGCGTGCCGTAGATCCGCCAGATCAGCCGGAAGTCGCCAGCCGGGACGGGCAGCCAGTTCTGCGCCTGCGCCGGGTCGGTGGGTCGGCTCGCCTGGACGTAGAGGTCGAGCGAGCCGTCGGCGTTGCGGTGCAGGTCGGTGCGGTCGTTGATCGCGTAGCGGTCGATCTCGTTGGCGACGACGAAGCCGTCGCCGTCGTGCACCGTCAGCGACCAGAAGCCGGTGGCGGAGGTCGGCGGGAGCTGGCCGGCGGGGATGTGCACGACGTACCTCTTGGCGCCGGTCAGCGGCTGGCCGGTGCGGTCGAGCAGGGCGAGCGGGTAGATCGCCTGCTCGGGGCGCAGCGCGCCGAGGCCGACCTGGGTGACCACGGCACGGAGCCCGTAGTCGGTGCCGTAGGTGCCGGTCGGCGTGACCAGGTGGCCGTTGTACTTGGCGAAGACCTGGCCGTACACGGCCTGGACGTCGCGCAGCACCGCCGCGCGACCGCCGGCGACGGCGTCCCGCATGCCGGCGAGGGTGTCGGGCTGCGCCGGCGTCGGGGGAGTCCAGTTCTTCCGAGGGAACCGGCTGAGCGGGACGACGCTCAGGCCGTCCTGGATCCGGTGCACGGCGGCCTGGTCCTTCAGGTCGCCGTTGTCGGCGTAGGTGCGCTCGATGATCCAGAGCCGGTCGTACGGCGAGACGACCCGCGTGACGTGCTTGGGCAGCGGCACATCCGCGTCGTGGGGGCCGACCACCGCGTAGTCGCCGGGCTCGGTGCCCTCGACCGACCCGCGGCGCGACCACCGAGCGGTCGTCGGGCGTGGTGAAGCTGCGCATCGGGTTGAACCGGTTGACCGGCCCGAAGCCGCGGTCGTTGGGGACGTCGATGCTGGTCTGGCTGCGGAAGGTCGCGTCGGTGGTGAGCAGCGGCAGGCCGTAGCGGTAGGCCTCCAGGCCCAGCTGGTAGCCGTGGTCGTAGGCGGCCTGGTCGGTGGGCGCGGCCGCGGGGGCCGGCGCGGCCGGGCCGGTGGCGACGGAGGCGACGACGGCGGCGAGCAGGCCGGGGAGGGCGAGGGCGCGAGGGCGTGGACAACCCCATGGTGTTCCTTTCGGGCGCGGGGTAGGGCGGCCTCCACCCTCGCCCGGCCGCCGCGCGGCCGTCTTGACCCGAGGCGACCGGTTCTTGACCTAGTGCGACATGCGGGTGCTGCGCCGCACTTCGCGCGGCGGCGCCCCGAACCAGCGCCGGCAGGCCCGGGTGAGCGCGCTCTGCTCGCTCAGGCCCAGGACGCCGGCGAGCTGGCTGAGCGGCATGTCGGTCTCGCGAAGGCAGCGCTCCGCCTCGTCGCGCCGGACCTGGTCGACCAGCGCGGCGAAGGACGTCCCCTGCGCGGCGAGCTGGCGCTGCAGAGTGCGGCGGTGGAGGGACAGCTGGCGCGCGACCAGGTCGAGGTCGAGGCCGCCCGTCGGCAGCATGTGCCGGACCAGGTCGGCGACCGCGTCGGCCGTCGCCCGCGAGCTCGGTACGGCGATCGTGCCGAGGTACTGCTCGACGAGCGCGTGCACGTCGCCGTCGCTCGCCAGCGGGCGGCGCAGCAGCTCCGCCGGGAAGTGGAAGCCATGCAGTGCGGCGCCGAACTCGACCGGACAGCCGAAGGAGTCGTCGTACGCCTCGCGGGGGCCGAGCGGCCGGTGCCGCACCTGCAACGACGTCGGGCGGAAGTCGGGGCCGGCGAGCAGCTGGAAGACCCGGAGCGCGACCCCGAGGGCGAGCTCGGCGGCCTGCGCGTGCGGCGGCGGGTGCCGTACGACGAGCCGCCACTCCAGCGACGCGAGCCGGCCGCCGTCGGCCGGCGGGTTCACCTCGATCGCGATCGCCGGGCTGTAGACGGCGAGGTACTGCTGGATCGACTGCAATGCGGCGCCGACCGTCGCCGCCGTCCGGGCCGCGACGCCGACCGGGCCGAGGATCTCCAGGCCCTGGCGCATCGCGAGCCGTCGTCCGAAGTCGGGGGCGGCGGTCGCGACCGCCGCGGCCTCGAGGACGGCGACCACGCTGCGATAGCTGACGAAGCTGTCGTGGTCGCCCACCGCGGCGGGCGGGAGCTGGGCCAGCGCGAGCAGCGCGCCCGCGTCGCCGCCGAGCTCGGCGACCAGCCCGGGGAAGCCCTGGAGCGCGGTGCCGCGGATGAGGGACATGTCGCTCAGGGTCAAGAAGAAGTCGTCTGGCGTCAAGACCCAAGGATCGGTCCGCTGCGAGCGTGGGGCCATGACCCGATTCGACATCACCCGCACCAACGCCGCCGTCGAGCGGCTCCTCGAGACCACCGACAGCCCGCGCCACCACTGGCTGCTCCAGGCCTACAACCGGCACCGCTACCTGGAGATGGCCGGACGCTGGAAGGAGATCTTCGCCCCGGAGATGACCGTCGAGCACCCCATCTACCACTTCAACGTCTTCGGCATCAACACCGTCCTCGACGGCGCCGAGGCCGTCCAGGCGGTGTACGACGAGTGGTCGCGCACGGCGCAGTGCGTCTTCTACGCCGCCGACGAGCAGCTCGCCGTCGGCGACCACATGATCGTCTCGACCGCCACCATCTACCAGCAGACGCCGGGCGCGCTGCTCGTCGCGGCCGGGGCCCCGGTCGACCCCGACGCCCACTACCTGGTCGCCAACGTCGAGCACATGATCTGGCCCTACGACGACGAGGGCCGCCTGATCGGCGAGGACGTCTGGGAGATCGACGAGTCGCGGCGGCAGATCATCCCGCTCGACCCGTCCGAGGTGCTCACCGTCGAGCAGTCGAGCGCGCTGCTCGCCCCGCTCATCAAGGAGCTCCCGCCGCGCCCCTGGTGAGTAGGTTGTCCGCGTGAGCGATCTCCAGCAGACCACCGCCGACGTGCGCGCCATCATCCCGATCCTCGACGCGATGCAGGTCGAGGTCGTCGAGCTGGAGCGCACGTCGGTCGCCGCGCGGATCCCGGCCGGCCCCAACGTCAACCACTTCGGTACGGCGTACGCCGGCTCGCTGTTCACCGTCGCCGAGGTCCTCGGCGGCCTGCTACCCCGTACCTCGCTCGCCGCGGAGGGCGGGGTGCCGCTCATCAAGAGCATGACGATCGACTTCCTGCGCCCGGCGACGACCGACGTGGTCTCCCGCGCGACGATCACCGAGGACGAGATCACCCGGGTCCTCGCCGAGTACGCCGAGCGCGGGAAGTCCGACTTCGAGCTGGTCGCCGAGGTCACCGACGAGGCCGGGACGGTCGTCGCGCGCACCCGTGGTCTGTACCAGCTGCGCCGCTTCTGACCCGCCGTCGCGGGCCTTCGTCCCGATTCGACTCAGGACCCTGGTCCCGGTGCCGATGAATGGGACAGCCGCATGGATCCGACCCGTGCGGAGGCGATAGCCTGAGGGGGCAGTGACCGGGCGCTGTCGGAGAGGATGCCGTGCAGATGGATGAGCTGCCTCCCGAGGCGCGAGCCCTGCTCGACGCCGTCGTCGCGATCGGGTCCGACCTCGATCTGCGCGGGGTGCTGACCCGCATCGTCGAGGCCTGCTGCCAGATCACCGACGCCGAGTTCGGCGTCCTCGCCATCGTCGACGACGACGGCACCTTCATCGACCTCGTCCCCAACCGCGTCGTCGGGGAGCGCTTCCAGGGGATCGGCCGGATGCCCGAGGGGCACGGCCTGCTCGGGCTGGTGCCGAGCGAGCAGCGCACGATCCGCGTCGACCACGTGGCGGCGCACCCGGTCTCGACCGGTGGCTTCCCCGACGCGCACCCGCCCATCGACAGCTTCCTCGGCGCGCCGGTGCTGGTGCGCGGCGAGACCTTCGGCCACCTCTACCTCGGCAACAAGCGCGGCGACGAGACGTTCAGCGCGCGCGACCAGGCGCTGGTCGAGGCCCTCGCCGGCGCGGCCGGCGCGATGATCGACAACGCCCGCACCTTCGAGCAGGTCGAGTGGCGCCGGCGCTGGATCGCCGGCACCGCCGAGGTCGGCGGCGACCTGTCCGGCACGGTGCGCGTCCAGGAGGCGCTCGACGAGCTCGTCGTGTCGCTGCGCGAGCTGTGCAACGCCCGCTTCGTGGCCTACGTCCGCATCGACGGCGACCAGCTGGAGATCCGCCAGATCGAGGGCGACGGCGCCGCCGCGGGCCGGGTCGTGGAGCGGATGGCCGACACCCTCCAGCACGTGGCGTCCTCGCGCGTCCCCGAGCGGCTCGTGGAGAAGCACGCCCGCGCCTCGCTCGTCGTACCGGTCACCACGCGGCTCGCCGGCTCGGGCGTGCTGCTCGTCGAGAAGGCCCAGGAGACGCCGTCCCTGCGGGGCGTGATGCTCGACCTGGTGGCCGTGACGGCGACCCAGCTCGGCCTGATCCTCGACCGCGACCAGGCGCTGCGCGACCGCGCGCGGCTGCTCGTCGCCAAGGACCGCGACCGGATCGCGCGCGACCTCCACGATCTCGTCATCCAGCGGCTCTTCGCCACCGGCATGCAGCTCCAGGGCGCGCGCAGCCTCGACGTCGACGTGCTCCGCGAGCGGGTCGACGGCGCCGTCGCCGAGCTCGACGTCGCGATCAAGGAGCTGCGGGCCGCCATCTTCGAGCTCGGCACCGGCTCCGGGCGGCCGCTGCTCGACGATGTGCGCGGCCTGCTCACCGAGTACGCCGTCGTCCTCGGCTTCCAGCCGCTGCTGCGGGTCCACGGCCCGGTCGACCGGGCGCTCGTGCCCGAGGCCGGCACCCACGTGCTCACCACCCTGCGCGAGGCGCTGTCGAATGTCGCCCGGCACGCGTCGGCGCGCTCGGTCTCGGTCGAGCTGACCGCGTCGTCGGCCTGGTTCCGGCTGCGGGTCAGCGACGACGGCGTCGGCTTCGACCCCGCGACCGTGTGCCCGGGCAGCGGCTCCGGCAACCTGCGCAGCCGGGCCGAGGGCCTCGGCGGCCACCTCGACCTGGCGTCGGCGCCCGGTCAGGGCACGACGCTCGAGTGGGTCATTCCGGCCGTGGGCTGAACAGGTCGAGGCCGTCGACGAGCTCGCCGTCCTCGGGCTCGGCGAAGAGCAGCGGCGCCGTCTCCGGCTCCGCTGCGGGCATCGGCTCGGGCATCGGCCCCGCGAGGATCGGCCACACGGCCCGGACGAGCATGCTCACCGCGGTCGCGCCGACCATCACGAGCAGCAGCCGGGTGAGCGCCTCGTCCATCGGCAGCGTCCCGTCGGCGGCCCGGAAGACCGCCGGCGACGCGACGATCGCGGCGACCAGGAAGACACGCAGGTCGAACATCAGACCCCCACTCCGAGAGACGAGCCGAGCACGGGCCGGGCGCCGGTGGCGCCGACGACGGCGACCGAGGTGACCTGGCGGGCCGCGCCCAGCTCGGCGTACGAGAAGACGGGCAGGCGCTCGACGGCCGGAGCCACGAGACGTCGTACGGCGGCGCGGAGCGCGGGCGCGCAGACCAGGACCGGCCGCACGTCGGCGTTCTCCGCCGCCTGGGCGGCCTGAGCGAGGCCGAGCAGCACGTGCTGGGCGACGTCGGGATCGAGCACGATGACGGCGCCGTGGTCGGTGGGCCGCAGCCCCTCGAGCATCTGCTGCTCCAGCAGCGGCTCGAAGCTGATCGCGTGCAGCGTCCCGTCGCTGACGTACGGCGCCGCGAGCGCCGGCTCGAGCGCCCCACGGGCCGCCTCGACGAGCCCGTCGTGGTCCTTGGACATCGTCGCGCGCTCCGAGAGCGCCTCGAAGATGCGCACCAGGTCACGGATCGGGACCCGCTCCTCCAGCAGCGCACGCAGCACCCGCTGCACCTCGCCCAGCGGCAGCAGCGCCGGCGTGAGCTCCTCGATGACGACCGGGTGGCTGCGCTTGACGACGTCGGTGAGCAGCCGCACGTCCTCGCGGCCGAGCAGCCGGCTGGCGTGCTGGTGCACGACCTCGGCCAGGTGGGTGGTGACGACCGACGCGCGGTCGACGACGGTCGCGCCGCCGATCTCGGCCTGGTGGCGCAGCTCGGCGGGGATCCACTTCGCCTCGAGCCCGAACACCGGCTCCTGGGTGGGCGTGCCCGGCAGCGAGCTGAGGAAGTCGCCGATCGCCAGGACCGTGCCGCGCGGCGCCTCGCCGCGGGCGACCTCGGCGCCGTACAGCGTGATCGCGTAGGTGTGCGGCGGCAGCTCGAGGTTGTCGCGGGTGCGCACCGGCGGGATGACGATGCCCAGCTCGCCGGCGACCTTGCGGCGCAGCGCCTTGACCCGGTCGAGCAGGTCGCCGCCGGTGCGGGTGTCGACCAGGTCGATGAGGTCGGCGGACAGCTCGAGCCCGAGCGGGTCGACCCGGATCTCGGTGACCAGCGCCTCGGGGGAGTCGGGCACCGCGGCGAGCTCGGCGGCGCCACCGGGGGCGTCGGCCGCGGTCGCCGTACCGGTGGACTCGTCGATGCGGCTCGCCGCCAGCAGCATCAGGCCGCCCGCCGCGAGGAAGGGCAGCTTGGGCAGGCCCGGGATCACGCAGAGCGCGAGCGCGCCGAAGCCCGCCACACGCAGCGGCATCCGGCGCTGGAACATCTGGCCGACGATGTCGGAGCCCATGTCGGAGTCGGCGACCGAGCGGGTCACGATGAGGCCGGTCGCGACCGACAGCAGCAGCGCCGGGATCTGCGAGACCAGGCCGTCGCCGATCGACAGCAGCGAGTAGGTGTTGATCGCGTCGCCGAACGGCATGCCGTACTGCGCGACGCCGATCGCGAAGCCGCCGAGCAGGTTGACGAGCGTGATCACGATGGCCGCGATCGCGTCGCCCTTGACGAACTTGGATGCGCCGTCCATCGCGCCGTGGAAGTCGGCCTCGGCATGCACCTCGGCGCGGCGCCGGCGCGCCTCCTCCTCGTCGATGAGACCGGAGTTGAGGTCGGCGTCGATCGCCATCTGCTTGCCGGGCATCGCGTCGAGCGTGAACCGCGCGCCCACCTCGGCGACGCGGCCGGCGCCGTTGGTGATGACGACGAACTGGATGACCAGCAGGATCGCGAACACGATCAGCCCGACGATGAGCGAGCCGCCGACCACGAAGTGGCCGAAGGTGTCGATCACCTTGCCGGCGTAGCCGTCGAGCAGCACCAGCCGGGTCGCGCTGACGTTGAGCGCCAGCCGGAACAGCGTCATCACCAGGATCACCGACGGGAAGGCGGCGAACTCCAGCGGCTTGTGGATGAACATCGCGACCATCAGCACCAGCAGCGCGCCGGTGATGTTGAGCGCGATCATCAGGTCGAGCACCATCGCGGGGAGCGGCACGACCAGCATGACCACGATGAGCACGATGCCCAGCGGCACGCCGAGCTTGGTCAGCGACTTCACGGGCATGCGGTGGCACAGCCTCTCGACGAGTGAGTGCCGTCCCTGGCCCGGTGTGGCGCCGTCCTGGCGTCGGGAGGTTCATCGGCAGGCTGGGGGTGGGGATGAGGGGTTGGGAGGGGGTGGGAATCCCCGCTTAAGAGGGGATTCCGACGCGCTTCCTGACGGTTACTGGCGCTTCCTGACGGTTGCAACGGTCAGGAAGTGCCAGTTTCCCCGCTTAAGCGGGGATTCCTGCATCCCCGTCCCGCCGGCGCCGCCGCGCCCGCGCCACCACCTCCGGCAGCTCGTCGGTACGACGCGGCGTGCGGTGCTCGCCGCCGTACTGGCCGGCGTGGCGGCGGCTGAGCACGAACGCCAGCACCTGCGCGACGGCGGCCCACAGCTCGCGTGGGATCTCCTGGCCGACCTGGCAGTGCCGGTAGATCGCACGCGCCAGCGGGACGTCCTGCACCAGGGGGACGCGCTCCTCGGCGGCGCGCTCGCGGATCCGGGCGGCGATCGCGCCGGCGCCGCGGGCGACCACGCGGGGGGCGCCCTGCTCGGGGTCGTAGCGGAGGGCGACGGCGACGTGGGTCGGGTTGACCAGGAGGACGTCGGCGGTGCCGACGTCGGCGATCATCCGGTTGCGGGCGGCGGCGAGCTGGCGGGAGCGGATCGCGCCCTTGAGCATCGGGTCACCCTCGGCCTGCTTGTGCTCCTGCTTGATCTCGCTGTGGCTCATCCGCAGCTGCTTGCCGATCCGGCGGCGCATCATCGCGTAGTCGGCGGCCGCCATCACCAGGCCGGCGATCGCGACGGTCATGATCAGCCGCGAGATCTCCGCCGTCACCTGGTGCAGGACGACGCCGATCGGCAGCAGCCCGCCGACGAGCGGCATCATCGCCTTGACCGCGCCCCAGGCGAGGAAGCCGACGACGCTGCTCTTCAGCAGCACCTTCACGCCCTCCCACGCGGCGTGGGGGCCGAACATCCGCTTCGCGCCCTTGATCGGGTTGAGCTTCTTCGCGTCCGGCTTCGCGAGCTTGGGGGAGAGGTAGAAGCCGCCCTGCGCGAGCGCGGAGACGACGCCGATCACCAGCACCATCGAGCCGAGCACCAGCAGGGAGAGGAAGACGTGGTGGGCGGCGTCGCCGAGCATCCGCAGCGCCAGCGATACCGACGGGTCGCTGGCCGCGCGCAGGTGCGCGGCCATCATGGTGCGGATCGCGTCGAGCTCGTGGTTGAGCAGCGGGCCCATCGCGAGGGACGCGATGAGCAGGCCCAGCCAGCCGCCGAGCTCCGGCGTCCGCGGGACCTGGCCGTCCTTGCGGGCCTGCTTCTTCCGCTTGGGTGTGGGCTTCTCGGTCTTCTCCTCGGACACCGGGTCACCCCGCCCCGGCCATCGAGGCCATCGCCTCGTTCGCCAGCCGCACCAGCCGGTCCAGCGCCTGCGGCAGCATCGGGAACGACAGCCCCAGCAGCAGCAGGGTGAGCCCGACCTTCGCCGGGAACATCACGCTCAGCGCGTTGAGCTGCGGCGCCACCTTGGTCAGCAGGGCCAGCGCGAGGTCGGCGACGAAGAGGACGGCGATCATCGGCAGCGCCATCTGCACGGCCACCGTGAAGAACATCGAGAACGCCGTCACCAGGACGCCGTCCCAGTTCGAGATGTCCGGCATGCCGGTGAGGGGGAGGTACTTGAACGTGCTGAGCAGGCCGCCGACCACCAGCAGGTGCCCGCCGGAGACCACGAGCAGCGCGGTCGCGAGGATCTGGTGGAAGCGGCCGAAGACAGTGTTCTGGTTCATCGCCAGCGGGTCCCACGCCGACGCGAGCGCGAAGCCGCCGAAGAGGTCGATCAGCGAGCCTGCCGCGCCGACCGCTGAGAAGAGCAGCATCGTCACATAGCCCATGGCCAGGCCGATCAGGGCCTGGGCGGACGTCGCGAGCACCAGCTCGGGCGTCGTACTGGGCAGGTCCTGGGTCGCGAGCGTCGGCGCCATGGTCAGCGACAGCCCCAGCGCCAGCACGACCTTGGCCATCGCCGGGATGCCCCGCGACGCGAACGGCGGTACGACGGCCAGCCAGGCCACCACGCGCACGGACGCCAGCAGCAGCGCACTGAGCGCGGCGCCGTCGACGGACAGGATCACGGTGGTTCCTCGGGAGCTAGGTGAGCAGGCCCGGGAGGATGTCGAACAGCTCGCGGGTGAAGGCCATCAGCGTGTGCAGCATCCAGTTGCCGCAGAAGAGCAGCGCCAGCCCGACGCCGACCAGCTTGGGCACGAACGCCAGGGTGAACTCCTGGATCTGCGTCATCGACTGGAAGAGCGAGATCGCGAAGCCGATCACCAGCGCGGTGACCAGGATCGGCGCCGACAGCTTGAGCGCCACCAGCATGGTCTTGAGCGCGATCTCGATGATCGTGGTGTCGGTCATCGCTAGCCTCCGCCCGAGTACGACGCGACGAGCGACTTGATGACCAAGGCCCAGCCATCGACCATCACGAACAGCAGCAGCTTGAACGGCAACGACACCATCACCGGCGGCATCATCATCATGCCGAGACTCATCAACGCCCCGCTCACGACGATGTCGATCACCAGGAACGGGATGAAGATGATGAACCCGATGATGAACGCGTCCTTGAGCTCCGAGAGCACGAACGCGGGGATCAGGGTCGCGGTCGACACGTCCTCGCGGCTCTTCGGCAGCTTGCGGTCGGCGACGCTGGTGAGCAGCTTGAGCTCGTCGTCGCCGGTGTTGTCGAGCATGAAGTCGCGCAGCGGCGCCATGCCGTCGTGGAAGGCGACCTTCGTGGTCTTGTCGCCGTTGAGATAGGGCTGCACGCCGGCGTCGTTGATCTGCGACAGCACCGGAGCCATGATGAACAGGCTCAGGAACAGGGCGAGCCCGGCGAGCACCTGGTTGTTCGGCGTCTGCTGCAGGCCCAGCGCGTTGCGGGTCAGGCCCAGCACCACCAGGATCTTCGTGAAGCTGGTGCAGGTCAGCATGATCGCCGGCAGCAGGCTGAGCAGCGTCAGCGCCAGGAAGACGAGCAGGCTGTGGCTCGGCTTGTCGGTCATCCCCGACAGGTCGATCCGGACGCTGCCGCCCTTGCCCGGACCGCCGGGGCCGTTCGGGCCGACCGGGTCGAGAGCGAGGGCCAGCTGCGCGAGGCGAAGCGTCACGAGGCCCGCCGGCGCGGGGGTACGGCGTCCGCCTGGCCGGTCACGGCCGCCAGCGTCTGCTTCCACGTCTGCGGGGAGAGCACCGACCCGGCCAGCGGCCCGCGGTGCACGCCAGGTGCGTCGACCGGGGCGATCTCGCCGTCGACGGCGTCGAGATCGAGACCGATCTCGTCGGGCTCCACCTCGGCGAGCAGGGTCACCTGCTGCTCCGTCGTACCGAGGACGAGGACGCGGGTGCCGACCGACACCACGGCGACGCCCTGGCCGCGGCCCAGCGCCTGCCGGTGCACGACCTGGATCGCCGCACCGGTGGGGGCCTTGAACCGGCGGTTGACCGTGCGGGCGATGAGCAGCAGCAGCCCCACGACCAGCGCCAGCGACCCGGCCAGGCGCAGCGCCAGCTCGCCGAGACTCGCTCCTCCGCCCGACATCGTCCTCAGACCGCGGCGTTCGCGTCGAGGATCTCGGTGACCCGCAGGCCGAAGTCCTCGTCGACGACGACGACCTCGCCGCGCGCGACCAGGCGGCCGTTGACGAGCAGGTCGGCGGGGCTGCCGGCGGCGCGGTCGAGCTCGAGGACGGCGCCCGGGGTCAGCGCGAGCAGGTCGCGCACCGTCATCCGGGTCCGGCCGAGCTCGACGGTGACCTCCATGTCGACGCCCTGCAGCAGCTCGAGGCCCCGCGGCGCGGGCGCGGCGACGCCGAACGCCGGCACGAAGGGCTCGGGCTCCTCGACCGCGGCTGCGATCGCGCTCGCCGCGGCCTCGGTGATCGGCTCGCGGGCGCCGGCCAGCGTCGCCTCGGGGATCAGGACGGCGGCCGCGATGCCGGTGCCGATGAGGGGGATGGTGCTGAACGCGCCGCCCAGCAGGGCGGAGATGTCGAAGCCCTCGACGTCGATGTCGAGGCTCTGCGCGCCGCGGGCACGGCCGCCGAGGCGCAGCGCCGCGGCGTCCAGCGCGGGCTGGACGGCGGCCGAGATCTCGAGGTCGCCCAGCGGGCTCGCCGCCAGGGCCGCGACCAGCTCGGTGCCGACCAGGATCACGACCGCGCCGGGCACGCCGCCGTCCAGCTCGGCGATCGCGCCGCCCGCGAACGCCGCGGTGACATGGGGCGAACCGGGCTGCGCCGGGGCCGGGGTGAGCGGCGAGACCGCCGGCAGCACGGCCGCGGCCGCCTCCGCGACGGCCTCGGCGAGCAGGGTCGGGTCGAGCACGGACATCAGGACTCCTCGGGCGTGGTGACGATGAGCGCGGCCAGACGCTGGCCGCGGGCTCCGGGGGTGGCGTGGGCGAAGGTGTTGCCGGCGACGGTGACGTCGAGCGGGGCCGACGACGGGTGGGTCAGGCGCAGCATCGAGCCGGGCTCGAGCGCCGCGAGCGTGCCGGGGTCGAGCGTGATCGGCCGGAAGCGCACGGCCACCGAGACCGGCACCCGCTGGAACTGCTCCTGCAGCAGCAGCGCCGACTTCGCCCGCTGCGCGCGCTCGCGGTCGGAGACCGCGCCGCTGCCGGTGGCATTGGTCAGGTGGGGGAGCAGACCGGTGAACGGCAGGCAGATCGACATCCGGTGCGCCCGCTCGCCGATCCGCAGCTCCAGCGCGACGACGACCATCACGTCGGCGGCGCTCGCGACCTGCGCGAACTGGGGGCTGTACTCGATGCCGGTGACGGTCGGGTCGAGGGTCACGATCGCGTCGAGGGAGTAGCGCATCTCGCCGAGCAGCCGCTCGACCAGGCCGCGGATCACGCCGTCCTCGATCTCGGTGAGCGGCCGGTCCGGCTGCTCGTCCGAGCCCGGGCCGCCGAGCATGTGGTCGATGCACGACATGGTCGCGAAGAGCGGGATCTCCAGCACGCCGGTGCCGGGCATCGGGTCGGCCGAGAACAGCGTCATGTACGTCGACGGGCCGAGGCTGTCGACGTACTCGGCGTAGGTGCGCTGCTCGATGCCCGCGAGCGTCACGGTGCACACCGTGCGCAGCGAGCTGGTGAACACGGTCGTCGCCTGGCGCGCGAAGCCGTCGAAGCCGAGCTGCAGCGTGCGCTGGTGCTCGCGGGAGAGCTGGATGGGCCGCCGGAAGTCGTACGGCGTCGGTTCGGCCGTGCGGGGTCGGCGGCGCGGCCGCTGGGGGGTCACGACGAGCCCATCGTCGCCGTACGACGCGATCTGAGGGGTCGCCACTCGTCCGGACGGTCAGGGGGCCGTGGTCACAACGGACTACGGAGGGTCCCGGGAGGGGTCCCGGGTGCGGGGGTCGGCGCGGGCGCTACTGGGTGACGAACTCCGTGAAGTACACGCCCATCACCTCGCCGTGATAGCGCTCCAGCAGCAGCTTCTCCAGGGTCTTGCGCAGCTTCTCCCGCGACGCTGCCTGGTCGACCTGGCTGACCGGGAGGCCGCTGAAGACGCCGATCGCCGCGTCGAGCGCCTTGCTGCCGTCGGTCTGCGTGGCCTTCTCGGTCATCTGCAGCGCCATGCCGAGGCGCAGGTAGTGGCCCGCCGCGAGGTTGACCTGGATCGAGTCGAGGGTGACGACCTCGCCCGGCTTGGGGCCGGTCTCGCCGCCCGGCTTGAGCACGAAGAACCAGCCGGCGCCGGCGAGCACCGCGACCAGCACGACCACGATGCCGAGCTTGCGGGTGCGGCCGCCCTTGGCCGGTGCGGCCTCGGCGACGGCGGCCGGGGCGGTCAGGGTGGTGCTCACGGTCGGTCCTCCTGAAGGGTGAGATGGGCGGCGGAGAGGTTCTCGCCGAGCGCGTGGAAGGCCTCGCCGAGCAGCGCCCGGGTCTCGGCCGGCGCCTGGCTCAGGATCACGATGTCGACCCGCTTGTTGACCCGCTGCGATCCGGCGAGGGCCGGGTCGACGAGCGGCTTGGTGTGGCCGAAGCCGGTGGCGCGCAGCCGCCCGGCCCGGATCCCGTGGACCTCCTCGAGCCGGCGCAGCACGTGCGCGGCGCGAGCGAGGGAGAGCTCCCAGTCGGTGGGGAAGTACTTCGGCTTCACCTTCTCCTGGTTGGTGTGGCCGTCGAGCTCGATCGGCTCGGTGAGGTCCTTGAGGACCGGCGCCATGGTGTCGACGACGCGGCGACCGCGGTCGGTCAGCTCGGCGACGTTCGGCTCGAAGACGACGTGCTGCGAGACCAGGCTGACCACGAGCCCACGCTCGTCGATGTCGGCGCGGACGTCGTCCCGCAGGCCCTGGTGGCGCAGCGCCTTGTCGATCTTGCGCCACACCTTGAGCAGCCGCTCGACCTCGACCTGCGCGTCGCCGTACGAGCGCTCGCGGCGCAGCCGGTCGGACTCCTCGAGGATCTTGGTCACCGTCGTGCGCTGGGCGGTCGGGACCTGCGCCAGCAGCATCTCGTACGACGACGCGCCCGCCTGGCTCGCGCCCTGGTCGCTGGTCGCCGTGTTGGAGCCGTCGAGGATCGACTGCTGCCGGCCGAAGCCGACCGCGAGGCCCTCCTTGAGCTGCTCGTACTTCTTCTCGTCCACCGTCGACATCGCGAACATGACGATGAAGAGCACCATCAGCAGCGTCACCATGTCGGCGTAGGTGACGAGCCAGCGCTCCTTGCCCTCGTCGTGCTCCTCGTGCTCCTCCTCGTGTCGACGGCGGGACATCAGGCAGCCTCGCGCTCGGCGGTGCCCGTCGGGAGGAGGGAGCGGAGCTTCTCGGCGACCAGGCGCGGGTTGGCGCCGGCCTGGATGGCGGCGACGCCCTCGATGGCGACCTCCATCCGGGCGCACTCGAGCTCGCCGATCCGCTTGAGCCGGTTGGAGATCGGCAGCCAGATCACGTTGGCGGACATGACGCCCCACAGGGTGGCGACGAAGGCGCCGGCGATCAGGTGGCCGAGCTCGTCGGGGGTGGCGAGGTTCTCGAGCACGTGGACCAGGCCCATGACCGTGCCGATGATGCCGATGGTGGGGGCGTAGGCGCCGGCGTCGCCGAAGAACTTCGCGGCCTGCTTGTCGTCGCGGCGCTTGGCGCGCAGCTCGGCCTCGAGGATCTCGCGGACGTCCTCGGGGTCGGTGCCGTCGATCGCCATCGTCACGCCCTTGACGAGGAACGGGTCGTCGATCTCGCGCAGGCTGTCCTCGAGCGCCAGGAGGCCCTCGCGGCGGGCCCGCTCGGCGAGCGTGACCACCTGGGGCACCAGCTCGTCGGCCGGCTGGACGGCGCCGGTGAACGCCCGCTTCACGTTGACGGCGGCGGCCTTGGCGTCGCTCATCGTGCCGCCGGCGACGGTGACCATGACCGTCGTACCGAGCACGAGGAGGATCGGCGGAAGGAGCAGCAGGCTCATCGGGTTGCCGCCCTCGAGCACGTTGGCGGCGACGATGATCACCATGCCCAGCGCGATGCCGAGCGGCGTGGCGATGTCCTTCACGGCGTGACTCCTCGCGGGGGTACGGCGGCGAGCCGGGTGGCCGGTCGCGGGCTGACGGGCGGCAGGGTGGCTGCGTCGGGCAGGCCGGAGCGCGCCACGATGGCCGCGCGGTAGTCCACGACGGCCGCGATGACCTCGTCGAGGGACTCCGAGACCAGGTACTTCGTGCCGTCGACGAGAGTGACGACCGTGTCGGGCGTGCAGTCCACGCGCTCGATGAGGTCCGCGTTGAGCAGGAAGGTGGTCCCCGAGAGTCGGGTCAACGAGATCACCGCGGCACCTCCATGTGCGTGGACTGATCAGGAGGGCCGTCCGTGGCTCTCCGACGTCCTCATCGGCCCCCTGCGGGCCGCTCTTAGCGCTTGATGTTGACGAGCTCCTCGAGCACCTGGTCGCTGGTGGTGATGACGCGCGAGCTGGCCTGGAAGCCCCGCTGGGCGAGGATCAGGTTGGTGAACTCGGCGGACAGGTCGACGTTCGACATCTCCAGCGCGCCGGCCATGATCTGGCCGCGCTGGCCCTGGCCCGCGACGCCGAGCTGCACGGCGCCGGAGTTGGCGGACTCGCGGAAGGCGGTGTCGCCGATCTTCTCCAGGCCCATCGGGTTGTTGAAGTCGGCGACGGCGAGCTGGCAGACGTCGCGCTGCACGCCGTCCGAGAAGACGCCGCGGACCTTGCCGTCGGCCGCGATCGAGTACGACGTCAGCGAAACGCCCGGCGGCAGCGCCAGCATGTTCAGGTCGACGTCGACGAGGCCGCCGGTCGGCAGGCCCGCGGCGTCGAGCGCGTAGCCCTGCACCCGCATGCCGTTGGGGGCCACCAGCACGCCGGTCTGGTCGAAGGTGAAGGCGCCGGCACGGGAGTAGACGTTCTCGGCGCCGTCGCGCAGCACGAAGAAGCCGTCGCCCTGCAGCATCACGTCGGTGGGGCGGCCGGTCAGCTGGGCCGAGCCCTGGCCGAAGTTGGTCGACGTCGCGGCCAGCTGGACGCCGAGGCCGATCTGGATCGGGTTGGTGCCGCCGCGGTCGGCGTTGCCGCCCGACGCCGCCGTCAGCATCTGGCTGAGGGTGTCGGAGAAGACCGTGGTGCTGGCCTTGAAGCCGGTGGTGTTGGCGTTGGCGATGTTGTTGCCCGTGACGTCGAGCATGGTCTGGTTGACGCGGAGGCCGGAGATGCCGGCGAAGAGCGAGCGAAGCATGAGTGTCTCCTAGCGGGGGGTGGGATCAGGCGGTCTTGGTGGGGGTGCCGCTCGGCGGCACGTACGTGCTGCCGCCACTGCTGCCGCTCGTCGGCGCGGGGACGGTGGGGGCGTCGCCGACGCTGATGACGTCGGCGATGGGGACGTGGTTGCCGTCGACGCTGAGGACGGGACCGGACGCCAGGTAGGTCGTGCCCTGGACCTTCCCGCTCTGCTCGACGCCCTTGTCGTCGTACCAGCGCACGGTCTGGCCGATCATCGAGCTCGCGCCGAACGCGAGCTGGGTGCTGAGCAGCATCGCGGTCTGGTCGGCGACGGCCTGCATCTTCTCCAGCGCGGTGAACTGGGCGGTCTGCGCCATGAACTGCGAGGAGTCGGTGGGGTTGAGCGGGTCCTGGTAGCGCATCTGCGCGACCATCAGCTCGAGGAACACCTTCTGGTCACCGAAGCCCTTGGTGCTGCTGGTGCTGCCCGCATTGGACGTGACGCCGTACGACGGCGCGGCGGCGGCGCTGGCGACGCCGTCGGTGGGACTGATCGGCATGGGCTCTCCTCACAGGCTCCGGTCGAGCTGACCGGCTGCCGTCGGGGTGGTTCGGATCTCGGTGCCGCCCGGTGCACCCGGGACGTCGGGCAGGTCGGGTGGCGCCGGCATCGAGCGCGCAGGCGGCTGCTCGTCGCGCTGCTGCTGCCGGTGGCTCTGGTGGCTCTGGCTGCCCGGATCGGCGCTCACGCCGGGGTCCTGCGACGGGGTGACCGGCTGCGGAGCGCTCGTCGGCGCGGGCGCCTGCGGCGCGGTCACGGGCGACGCGGTCGGGGACGCCGATGCGTTGGCGCTCACCGTGAACGGCACGGCCGTCACCTCGCGCACCAGCACCCGCGCCTGGGTCGCCCCGGACCGCTCCAGGATCCGCTGCAGCTCGGGCGCTCCGGTCGCGAGCGCCCGGTGCACGGCCGCATTGTCGGACTCGCCGGCGAGGCGGACGTGGACGCTGCCGTCGCGGACGACGAGCGTCACCCGGACCTCGCCGAGCTGCTCCGGCTGGAGGGTCAACGTGATCCGGTGCGTGCCGGGCCGGTCGGTGGGCGTGGTCGCGACGAGCTGGGTCACCTCGGGGAAGACCTGGCGCACGACGGACAGCTCGACGTCCGGCTCGCTCGGGCCGGCCGACACGATCGGGGGCGCGGTCGTCGCGGTGACGAGCGGGAGCGGGGGGCTCGCCGGCGCCGGAGCATCCGGCGTGGCCGGCCGCTCCTGCGGCACCGACGCAGCCGCGGCAGGCACACCCGGTGCGGACGGCGCCGCGGCATCGGGAAGCGTGGTCGCATCGGCCGGCAGTGCTCGAGCGGTGACCAGGTGGTGCGGGGGAGCCGCCACCGCAGCCGGAGCGGTCGGAGCGGTCGGAGCAGCCGGCGCGACCGGCGTCGGCAGGACCGGCGCGGGCACGACCGCGAAGGCCGCGGCGAGCGCGTCCTCGAAGGACGACGAGGCCGGCGTCTCGCCGTCCTCCGGCAGCGCGGCCGACGGGTCGCCGTCCGCCAGGAGCTCCGGCAGCAGCCCGGCCAGCTGCCCCGGCAGCGGCATCAGCAGCGTCGCGAGCGAGGGCGTGCCGGGAAGCGAGGGAGTGATGCTCATGCCATACCTGCCATCGCCATGACGTTGCGGACATACCGCTGCGTCTCCGGGTACGGCGGGATGCCGCCGTATCGACTGACCGCCCCGGGCCCGGCGTTGTACGCCGCGAGGGCCAGGTCGGTCCGTCCGAACCGGTCGAGCAGCGAGCGCAGCAGCCGCGCGCCGCCGTCGATCGCCTGGGCCGGGTCGAAGGGGTTCTTCACGCCCAGTCCGTGGGCGGTGCCGGGCATCAGCTGCATCAGCCCCTGCGCGCCGGCCTTGCTGACCGCGCGCGGGTCGAAGCCCGACTCCTGGCGGGCGACGGCGGCGATCAGGCTGCCGGGGACGCCGGTCCGCGCGGCCGCGGCGTTGATCAGGTCGCCGTACGGCGTCCCGCTCGCGGCCGCGCGCCCCATGACACCCGGGGTGCTCGGGATGATCCGGCGGATCACGTCGGGGGTGGACGGCACGTCGACGATCCGGATGTCGAGGCCGGTGCGGGGCGCCTCGATCATCTTGCCGCCACCGATGTAGATCGCGATGTGGTCGACGCCGTCGTTGCGGCGGGAGTTGTCCCACGCGAGCAGGTCGCCGGGCTTGGCGTCGGCCATGCCGGCGACGGCCGTGCCGGCCTGCGCCTGCTGGTTCGAGACGCGCGGCAGGTCGTAGCCGAGGCTCTTGTAGACGGTCTGCACCAGCCCGGAGCAGTCCATGCCCTTCTTCGGGTCGGTGCCGCCCCAGACGTAGGGGAGCCCGAGGTACTTGCGGGCCTCGGTGACGACGTCCTCGCCGGTCACCGCGCCCGAGGTCGGGTCGCCGGTGGCGGCAGCGAGCGTGGTCGAGAAGTCGCCGGACGACGCCGTCGTCCGGGTCGGCGCGAACTGTGCGAGGCGCGCCTGGATCTCGGTGATCCGTGCGGTCACCGCGTCGACGCTCATCGCGCGCCTCGCTGCCAGCGCTGGGCGGCGAGATCGTCGGCCTCACAGGCCTCCCGCCGGTCGGCCTCGGTACGGCGACGGGCGGCCCGCCGCTCCAGGAGGTGCTCGACGGCGGCCAGCCGGGAGCGGTCGCTCGCCCACCGGGCGCGCGCCTCGGCACTGACCACCTCGGCGGTCGCGACGGCGTCCCGGGTCTCGCCGATCAGGACGGCGGCTCCGGCGAGCGCGGTGCGCTGGGCGACCAGCTCCCCGACCGGGACGGTGCCGGCCGGCTCGATGGCCGCGACGGACGACTCGAGCGAGGAGAGGCGCCCCCGGACGGCGCTCTCCTCCATCAGCATGCGCTGCAGGCCGATCCGGCTGTCGGTCTCGCGGACGCCGCGGACCCGTGCCACGGCGGCGAGTCCCCGGTCGTCGGGATGCGTGCGGGCGGTCACGGCGCGACCACCCCGGCGAGCTGGTTCCAGGTCTCGGCGCGTGGCGTGACGTCGTCCAGGTCCTGGCGCAGGAAGGCCTCGATGCGGGGGAGGCGGGCGAGGGCGGCGTCCGCGTCGGCATCCGCGCCGGAGACGTAGGCGCCGATCTCGACGAGCTCGCGGACCGAACGGTGCGCGGCGAGCATCCGCCGCAGCAGGCCGGCGTCCTGGCGCTGCTCGGGCGTGGTGACGGCGCCGTGCACGCGCGAGATCGACTCGAGGACGTCGATCGCCGGGAAGTGGCCGCCGGTCGCGAGCTCACGGGAGAGGACGACGTGGCCGTCGAGGATCGACCGGGCGGTGTCGCCGATCGGGTCCTGCAGGTCGTCGCCCTCGATGAGGACCGTGTAGACACCGGTGATCGAGCCGTCGGCGGAGGTGCCGGCGCGCTCGAGGAGCCGCGGCAGCAGGCCGAAGACACTGGGCGGGTAGCCGCGCGTGGCCGGCGGCTCGCCCGCGGACAAGCCGATCTCGCGCTGCGCCATCGCGACCCGGGTCAGCGAGTCCATCATCAGGACGACGTCGCGTCCCTGGTCGCGGAACCACTCCGCGATCCGGGTGGCGGTGAAGGCCGCGCGCAGCCGCTCGACGGCCGGCGCGTCCGAGGTGGCGACCACGACGACCGAGCGGGCCAGGCCCTCCGGTCCGAGGTCGCGGTCGAGGAACTCGCGCACCTCGCGGCCGCGCTCGCCGACGAGGGCGATCACGTTGACGGCCGCGTCGGTGCCGCGGGCGATCATCGACAGCAGCGACGACTTGCCGACGCCGGAGCCGGCCATCACGCCGATCCGCTGGCCGCGACCGACGGGCACGAGCGCGTCGAGGGCGCGGACGCCGAGGCCGAGCGGCTCGGTGATCCGCGGTCGGGTCAGGGCGTTGGGGGCGGCGTGCTCGGTGGAGACCCGCTCCATGCCGGGCATCCCGTCGAGGGACGGGCCGTCGTCGATGGGCCGGCCGAGGCCGTCGAGGACCCGGCCGAGCAGGGCCGCGCCGACCTGGACCTGCAGCGGGCCGCCCGTCGTACGGACGGTGTCGCCGACGCGGACGCCGGTCGTGGTGCCGAGCGGAAGGCAGATCGCGGCGCCGGGGCGCAGGGCGGCGACCTCGGCGAGCAGCGGGCCGTGCGTCGTACGGACCTCGAGGAGGTCGCCGACGGCGGCCTCCGGGATCCCGCGCACCTCGAGCTGCAGGCCGACCAGCTCGCTGACCGTGCCGAGCCGCAGCGGTGCGGCCGCGGCGAGCAGGCGCTCGCGGAGGGCGAGGTCGGCGCTCATCCGAAGACCTCCCGGACGCGGGCCATCGCCTCGGCGATGCGGAGGTCGACGACGGAGCCGTCGCTGCCCTCGACCACCGCGTCGGCGGAGTCGAGGGCAGCGTCGACGACGACCTCGAGGCCGCGGTCGACCAGGTCCCGCGCGGCGTCCGACGCGGCGACGGCCGGGTGCAGCCGGACCGTTCCGATCGGCGCCGGGGGGAGCACCTGCAGGACGCGGGTGACCACGTCCTGAGGGCCCATCCGGTCGACCTGCAGCCCGAGGAGCGTGGTGGTGAGGGACCAGGCGAGGTCGGTCGCCTGCGCCTCCACCGCGTGGGCGAGATCATCGAGCAGCTCCCTGACCCGCTCGGCGGCCTCGCCCAGCGCGGCGAGCGCGGCCCGGTGCTCGGCGTCGCGCCGAGCCTCGACCTCGGCGTCGCGTGTGGCGCGCGCGGCCTGCTCGACGGCCGCCTCCTCGGCGGCCGCCCGTCGTCCCTCGGCCCAGCCGACCGAGTAGCCCTGGGCCCGCGCGGCCTCCCGTGCCTCCTCGGCGATGCCACCGAGCAGGGACTCGGTGATGCCGTCGCCGAGCACGGTCGTGCCGCCGTACCGGGTCCAGGCGCCGATCCGCAGCTCGGGCAGCCGCAGGGCGCTCGCGTCAGACGATGAACTCATCGTCGCTCCCGCGCCGGACCATGATCTGGCCCTGCTCCTCGAGCTGGCGGATGGTGCGGATGACGCCCTGCTGGGCCTCCTCGACCTGCGCGAGGCGGACGGCGCCGAGGAGGTCGACCTCCTCGAGGAGGTTCTCGGCGGCCCGCTCGGACAGGTTGGACGTGATCTTGGTGCGGACCGCGTCGCTGACGCCCTTGAGCGCGAGCGCGAGCTCGGCCGTGTCGACCTGGCGCAGCACCTGCTGCACGGAGCGGTCGTCGAGGCCGACGATGTCCTCGAACATGAACATCCGGCTCTTGACCTCGTCGGCGAGCGCGGCGTCGAGACCCTCGAGGCCTTCGACGATCTGGCGCTCCGTCGGGCGGTCCGAGCGGTTGATGATGTTGACGAGGGGGTCGACGCCGCCGACGCGGGAGACCTCGGCGGGCTGCAGCATCGACGACAGCTTGCGTTCGAGGACGGCCTCGACGGTGCGGACGATCTCGGGGGAGGTGCGGTCCATGACGGCGATCCGGTGCGCGACGACGGCCTGCTGGTGGGCAGGCAGTCCGCTGAGCAGCAGTGACGCCTTGTCCGCGGCCATGTGCGCGAGGACGAGCGCGATCACCTGCGGGTGCTCGTCGGCGATGAATCCCCGCAGCTGAGCGGGATCCGCCCGGTGCAGGAACTGGAAGGGCATCTGGACGGCGGCCGCGTGCAGCCGCTCCATGATCTCCTTCGCCCGCTCCGCGCCGAGTGACTGCTCGAGCAGCTGCTGGGCGAAGCCGAAGCCGCCCTGCGTGACGTGCGCGTGCGCCGTCGCGAGGTCGTGGAACTCGCTGAGGACCTGGCTCGACTCGGCCGCGGAGACCGCGTCCAGCCGGGCGATCTCGGCCGAGATGCTCTCGACCTCGGCGTCGCTCAGGTGCGCCATGACCTGGGCGGCGCGCTCCTTGCCGAGCTGGATCAGCAGGACGGCGGCCTTGCGGATGCCCATCGACAGCAGGGCGGACGGGGGTGCGGCGAGCATGGTCATGAGCGCGGCTCCACCAGCCAGCCGCGCAGCAGCGCGGCGACGTCGTCGGGCTGTCGGTCGACGAGCGCGATCAGCTCGTCACGCAGCGACTCCTCCTCGTCGCGCTCCGACGACTCGAGCGCGGCCAGGGCCGGGGTCTCGATCGCCGCGGCGCGGCTGGCGGCATCGGCACGGAGCTGCTCGACGACGTAGGCACGGGCCTCGTCGCGGGCGGCGGCCCGGCGCCGGGCCTGCAGCCAGGCGAGCAGGATCATCAGGATGATGCCGCCGCCGATGCCGATATTGCGCAGCATCGCGTTGCGACGGTGGGCCGCGTCGGCCGCCTCGGCCTGCTTGAGCTCGGCCGCGGTCGCCTTCTCCGACGACCGGTCGAACGGCAGCGACGTGACGTCGATCGTGTCGCCGCGGGTGGCCTTGATGCCGACCGCGTTGCTGATCAGGTCCTTGATCACCTGCGGCTGCACGGCGGCCGCGGCGGTCGCGTCGAGGACGACGCCGATGTGCAGGCTGTTGACGGCGCCGGGCGCGGTCTCGCGGTGCTCCTGCGTCTCGTTGACGGCGTTGTCCTTGGTCTCCGTCTTGTTGGTGTACTTCGACGGGCCGCCGTTGCCGGTCGCCGTCGGGTCCATCTGGCCGTCGGGGCCCACGACGCCGCCCGCGGCGCCGTTCTGGCCGCCGGCCGGACCGGAGTACTTCTCGTTCGTGAGCGACTCCGACAGCGGCGGGGCGCCGACCGTGACGCCGTACTGGCGGCTGTTGGTGACGGACTTGTCGAAGTCGAGGTCGGCGGTGACCGTCGTGGTGGCGTTGTTGGGGCCGACGACGCGGTCGAGCACGGCCTGGATCTGGGACTGCATCGAGTCCTGGAACTCCTTGACCTGCTTGCTGCGCGCCGATGCGGCGCCGCTGCCGGAGTCGGTGCCGTCGCTGGTGAGCAGCTTGCCGGTGGCGTCGGTGACCGTGACCTTCTTCGGGTCGAGGCCGTCGATGCTCGACGCGACCAGGTGGACGACGGCCTGGACCTGCTCCTCGTCGAGGGTCGAGCCGGGCGCGGTCTTCACCAGGACCGAGGCGGTGGGCGGGTTCTGCTCGTCGGTGAAGACCTGCTTCTCCGGGATCGCGAGGTGCACGACCGCGGTGTCGACGCCGTCGATGGCCTCGATGGTCTTGCTGAGCTCGCCCTCCATGGCGCGCTTGAAGTTGGTCTGCTCCTGCGAGGTCGACGTCGACAGGCTCTGCTTGTCGAGCAGGCTGTAGCCGCCGTCCGAGCTGGCCGGGAGACCCTTGCCGGACAGGGCGATCCGCGTGCTGTAGACGTCGCCGCGCGGCACCATGATCGTGCTGCCGCCCCCGGAGATCTCGTAGGGGATGCCCTGGGCGTCGAGCTCGTCGACGACCGCGCTGGCGTCGGTGCCGGACAGGTTGGAGTAGAGCGGCGAATAGCTCGGCGCCGACACCCAGCGGAACACCAGGAAGACCGCGATGAGGAGCGCGGCCGAGCCGATGATGGCGACGGACTTCTGGCCCGTCGTGAACGCGCCGAAGGACTCGCGGGCGCGCGTGAGATAGCTGTTGAGACGCTGCTGCATCGGTCAGCCTCAGACCTGCATCCGCATGATCTCGTTGAACGCCTCGACCGCGCGGTTGCGCAGCGACACCGTGAGCTGGCTGGCGACGGACGCCTCGCTCGCGGCGATCGTGTAGTCGTGGATGTTCTCGAGCTTGCCGGTCGCGGCCTGGACGGCGAGGTTGTCGGCCTTGTCGGTCAGCCCCTCGAGCCGGTCGAGGCCGTCGAGCACGAGCGAGCCGAACTCGGTGTCGGGGCCGGTCGGGCCCTTGACCGCCGTCGACGGCGCGACCGAGCCGATCTCCGTCGTACCGCCGATTCCGGGCAGCGTCGGAAACTGCAGGGGCGTGATCTCCATGCTCAGCGGTTTCCGATCTGCAGGGCGGCGCTGTAGGTGTCCTGCGCGGACTTCGTCACCTGCACCGACGCCTGGTAGCCGCGCTGCGCCATGACCAGCTGGCTCATCTGCGAGGCCATGTCGAGGTCGGGCATCCGCACGTAGCCGTCGGCGTCCGCCAGCGGGTGGTCGGGCGACGACACCGTCCGGCCCTCGGCGCTCGACTCGGCGAAGCCGGCGACGTCGACGCCGCCGTCGGCGCGGGGGTCGAACACGACGTACGTCGCCCGGAAGGCGGACTGGTCGGTGCGCCGTACCGTGTTGGCGTTGGCGATATTGCCGGCCAGCGCGTCGAGCCACACCTGGTGCGCGCCGAGCGCGGTGTTGGCGATGCGCAGGGCCTCGAAGGCGCTCATGCCTGACCACCGGCCATCACGGAGAGGCGGCTGTCGCGGTCGCTGATCGCGCGGCCCATGATCTGGTACTGGTACTGCGTCTGGATGGCCGCGATCGACTCCTTGCGGAGGTCGACGTTGTTGTCGTTGGCACCCACGGGCGTCTGCGTCGGAGCGACGGACGCCGCCACGTCGGCGTCGGTCGTCTGACCGTGCTCGATGGCACGGGTGAGCGCGGACTCGAAGTCGACGGCGCGGGCACGGAACCCGGGAGTGTCGACGTTCGCGATGTTGTCCGCGATCACCTGCTGCCGCATGGACAGCCCGTTGATCGCGGAGTGCAGCACGAAGCCGACAGCGTCGGACGTGGCGAAGGACACGGGTCGCTCTCCTGTGGACGCACCGCCCCCGAGGGGCGGTGAGACATGGGTGCCGGTCCGTCGGCAGGGGGGTTTGAGCAATCCGTCGCTCAAAAGGGCCGATCGGTCCCCGGGTGTGAAACCTGAGGTTGGAATGCTGGGACTTGGTCCCGAAAAGAGAGTCCGATCGGTCGGCGCGAATTGCCGCTTCCGGCAAGTTCGCGGGCGAGAAGCCCGGTTTCTAGGGGTATCTCGCTGGGGTGGTGGTTGGTGTCGGACCCCTGTGATGGGGTGGGGGTATGGCTTTCAAGGCGGCTTCCGACACCGGCATCAGCACGATGCTGGCGTCGTTGCGCGCCGAGGCCGAGGTCCGTGACGCGT
>NZ_BAABAC010000006.1:310264-314648 GCF_039537225.1 Nocardioides ginsengisoli | reverse complement strand
CAGAACTCATCGAGGACCTCATCGAAGGTCGAGCAACGTTGGCGGTGGTCCGGTGGGGACCAGAGGTGCATCAGCAGGTCAGTTGTTCCTGCCGACGTGAGGAAGGTAATCCAGTGAGCTACACCGGAGACGTGAAGGTCGGCGGTCCCGCCGACGTCCGCGAGCTGCCCGCGCTGACGATCAGCAAGGTCGCTGTCGACGAGAAGATGTCGAACAACTGCTACCTGCTGCGCTGCAACGCGACCGGCGACCAGGTCCTCGTCGACGCCGCCGCCTCCCCCGAGACGCTGCTCTCCCTCATCGGCTCCGCCGGGCTCACCACCGTCATCACCACGCACCAGCACTGGGACCACCACCGCGCGCTCGCGGACGTCGTCCGGGAGACGGGTGCGGCCGTCGTCGCCGGCGAGCCCGACGCCGACGCGATCACCGAGCAGACCGGCGTCCCGGTCGAGCGCCGCGTCACCGACGGCGACCGCGTCGCCGTGGGCGACTGCGAGCTCGAGGTCATCCGGATCACCGGCCACACCCCCGGCTCGATCTGCCTCCTCTACCGCGACCCCACCGGCCACCCGCACCTGTTCACCGGCGACTCGCTGTTCCCCGGCGGGGTGGGCGGGACGTTCGGCGACGCCGACGCCTTCGTGTCGCTGATCGGCGACGTGGAGACCAAGCTGTTCGGCGAGCTGCCCGACGACACGTGGTTCTACCCGGGACACGGGGCGGACTCGACGATCGGTGCGGAGCGGCCGAAGGTCGCGGAGTGGCGCGAGCGGGGTTGGTGAGCAGGCGGCCGTAGTGCCCGAGCAGGTCGCCCTGTACGGCGACGACGGCCGCCCCACCGGCGAGGTGGTCGACCGCGCCGAGATGCGCGCGCGCAACCTCCGGCACGCGGCCACGCTGGTCGTCGTCCGCAACAGCCGCGGCGAGGTCTACGTCCACCGGCGCACCCACACCAAGGACGTGTTCCCCGGCCGCTACGACTTCGCGGCGGGCGGGGTGCTCCAGGCCGGCGAGGTCCCGTACGACGCGGCGGTGCGCGAGGCGGCGGAGGAGCTCGGCGTCCACGGGGTCGAGCTCACGCCGCTCGGCGAGGCCGACTATGCCGACGACCACACGCGCTACCACGCGTTCGCCTACACCTGCGTCTACGACGGCCCGATCACGTGGCAGGCGGAGGAGGTCGCGTGGGGCGCGTGGGTGAGTGTCGCGCGGCTGCTCGAGATGCTCGGCGAGGAGGAGTTCGTGCCCGACACGGTGGCGGTGCTGGGCGACTGGCTCAGCTCGGCGGGGTGAAGGCGGCGCGGGCGGCGGCGACCTCGGCGCGGGTGACGCAGCCCTCGACGTGGTCGTTGACCAGGCCCATCGCCTGCATGAACGCGAACATCGTGGTCGGACCGACGAACTTCCAGCCGCGCTTCTTCAGGTCCTTCGACAGTGCGATCGCGGTCGGCGACGTGGTGAGCGTCTGCGGGTCGGAGAGCTCGGCGAGGGGCGGCTCGAAGCTCCAGAAGTACGCCGCGAGCGAGCCGTGCGACGCGACCAGGTCGAGCGCGCGGCCGGCGTTGTTGATCACCGCCTCGATCTTGCCGCGGTGCCGGACGATCCCGGCGTCGGCGAGCAGCCGCTCGACGTCGCGCTCGTCGAAGCCGGCGACCTCCGCGAAGTCGAAGCCGGCGAAGCCCGCGCGGAAGGCGGGACGCTTGACGAGGATGGTGCGCCAGCTCAGGCCGGACTGGAATCCCTCGAGGCTGACCTTCTCGAACAGCCGCTGGTCGTCGACGACGGGGAATCCCCACTCCACGTCGTGGTAGGCGGGGAACTCGGGCGCGGACACCGCCCAGGGGCAGCGCGGCAGGCCGTCGGGACCGGGTACGGCGTTCATGGCGCAGACCCTCCCACGAGGCGCCGACAGCCCCTACTGTCGGTCCATGCCGTTCACCGCGAGGCAGGTCCGGGCGATGGGCCTCATCGCCGACACGTTCGCACCCGCCGCCGACGGGATCCCGGCGCCCACTGACGTCGGCTCCCACGAGCTGGCGCTCCGGATCGCCGAGGCCAACCCGCGCGCCGGCGAGCTCACCCAGCTCAGGCTGCTCCTCGACGCCTGGGACTCCCGCGCGCTCGGCCTCGCGCTCACCGGCCGACCGCGCCGCTTCTCGTCGCTCTCGCAGGGCGAGCGCGAGCGGGTCCTGCTGTCGCTGTCGGACTCGTCGGTCGGCGCCAAGCGCGCGCTCTTCCAGGGCCTCAAGACGGCGTCCCTCTTCCCCTACTACCTGGTCGGCGGGCAACCGCTGTGGCAGCCGATGGGCTACGACGGCCCGCTCGGCCGCGTCGACAGCCCGCCGCCGGCCGTCATCAGGCCGACGGTCCCGGCCCGCGACGCCGACCTGAGCTGCGACGTGGTGGTGGTCGGGTCCGGGGCCGGCGGGGGTACGGCGGCCGGCGTGCTCGCGCAGGCGGGGCTGGACGTCGTCGTCCTCGAGGCGGGCGGCTTCCACGACGAGCGGCACTTCGACGGCGGAGAGGAGACCGGCTTCCTCGACCTCTACGCCCTCGCACCCCAGTCGACCGCGGAGGGACAGGTCGCGCTCGTCGCCGGGCGCGGGCTCGGCGGCGGGACGGTCGTCAACTACTCGACGTCCTTCCGCACGCCGGACCGGGTGCGCGAGGAGTGGGCGTCGTACGGCGCCCGGCAGTTCGCCGACGACGAGTACGCCGCGTCGATGGACGCCGTCTGCGCCCGCCTCGGCGTCAACACCGACCACGACAAGGCCGCGCCGCGCGATGCGATCCTCGAGCGCGGCGCCCGCGCGCTCGGGTGGGACGTCGCCGCGATGCCGCGCAACGTCCGCGGCTGTGACCAGGACGTCGAGTGCGGGCGCTGCGGCATGGGCTGCCGGATCGGCGCGAAGCAGTCGACCGCGAAGACGTGGCTCGAGGACGCCGCCCGCGCGGGCGCGCGGATTCTGACCGGGGTGAAGGTCCGGCAGGTCGTCACGAGCTTCGGGCGCGCGACGGGGGCCGAGGGGACGACGGCCGAGGGGCATCGGATCCGCGTGCGGGCGCGGGCCGTGGTCGTCGCCGCCGGCGCGATCCAGACGCCCGCGCTGCTGCAGCGCAGCGGCCTCACCAACCCGAATATCGGCCGCTACCTGCGCCTCCACCCCGCCACCGCGGTCTGGGGCCGGATGGACGAGCGGGTCGACGGCTGGGTGGGCGCGATGCAGAGCCGGTACGTCGACGCGCTGACCGACCTCGACGGCCGCGGCTACGGGGTCCTCTTCGAGACCGCGCCGCTGACGCCCGCCTTCGGCACCGGGTTCGTCAACTGGCGCGGCGGCGCGGACTTCCGGCAGCGGATGGACGAGCTCGGCCGGACGCTCGGCATCGCGGTCATCGTCCGCGACCGCGATCCCGGCGGCACGGTCCGGATCGGGCGCGACGGCGAGCCCGTCGTCCGCTACACGCTCTCGCCGCAGGACACCGACCACCTGGTCAAGGGTCTCGTCGGCGGCGCCCGGATCGCCGAGGCGGCCGGGGCCCGCTGGATCGCCTCGACCCACCACCGGACGGTGAGCTACGAGCCCGGCGTACGCGGGTCGGTGGGCTCGTTCGAGAGCGACCTCCGTACGGCCGGGGCCGCTCCCGCGACCATGGCGCTCGCCGCACTTCACATCATGGGCAGCGTCCGGATGGGCGGCGCGGCCGAGACGTCGGCCGTCGACCCGGACGGGCGGACGTGGGAGATCGACGGCCTGTATGTCGCCGACGCGTCCTGCTTCCCGACCGCATCGGGCGTGAATCCGATGATCTCGATCGAGTCGATCGCCCACATGACGGCGACCCGGCTGGCGGCGCGGCTGGTCTAGTCACGTCGTCGCGCGCCGAGAGAATTCCTCAGCCGGTGTAACAGCAGGCCGAGGTGAACACATGAACCCGGTGACAACACCCATCGACTTGAGGGAGTCACGATGACCTTCCGCACTCGGACGGCCGCCGCCGTCGCGACTCTGGCCCTCGGCTTCAGCATCGCGCCGCTCGCGAGCGCCGTCGCCGACGCGCCGACCACCCCCGGTCCGTGCGCACAGCAGCAGACCCAGCTCGACCGTGCCACGGCCAAGCTCGACGCGCTCACCGCGAAGTTCGCCGCCAAGCAGGCCAAGGTCCGCGAGGCCCGCGGCGCGGTCAAGGCGGCCGACACCGCCAAGGAGAAGCGCTCCGCGAAGGCGAACCTGGCGCTGGCCAAGGAGAAGAAGACCAAGGTCCAGAAGGCCAAGAAGGCGCAGGTCAAGCGGGTCGAGCAGGCGCAGAAGCGGCTCGACGCGTGCAACGCGGCGCACCCGGCCGCTCCGGGGCCGGCCACGACCGCCTGACACCCGGC
>NZ_BAABAC010000006.1:306055-310228 GCF_039537225.1 Nocardioides ginsengisoli | reverse complement strand
GGCACCTCAGCCGAGGCGGCGCGCGCTCAGCTGTAGGTGATCTTGACCGTGTCGGTCAGCGGCACCGACTGGCAGCCGAGGCGGATCCCGTCCTCGAGGTCGTCCTTGTCGAGCACGTCGTTGAACAGCATCTTCACGTCACCCTCGAGCAGCCGGATGGCGCAGGCCGAGCACTCCCCCTCGCGGCACGAGTACGGCGCCTTGACGCCCTTGCTCTCCAGGAAGTCCAGCAGCGTGGTCCGCGGGTCCCAGTCGTCGAAGGTGTACTCGTCGCCGTCGAGCTCGACCTCGACCTTGACCGGCCCGGCCGGCGCGTCGGCGAACACATCGGCCGCGGGACCGTCGTCGTCCGACTCGGCCAGGGCGATCTCGGCCTCGACCTCCTGCAGCTCCTCGAGGTCGCCGAAGGGGTTGCCGCCGAGGGAGACGAACTTCTCCTGGTGGCGCAGGCTGCGCGGGACCTCGAGCTCCTTGAGCACCGTGGTCACCATCTTCATGAACGGCGCCGGGCCGCACACGAACGAGTCCCAGCCCAGGTACGACGACGCGAACGCCTTCATCTGAGCCTCGGTCGGCAGCCCCTGCACCGACTCCAGCCAGTGGACGACCTGCAGCCGGTCGGGGTTCTCGGCGGCGAGCCGGGTGAGCTCGGCGGCGAAGATGACCGAGCTCTCGTCGCGGTTGGCGTAGAAGACCACGATCCTGCCCGTGCCCTCGTCGAGCGCGGTGCGGGTGATCGACATGATCGGCGTCACGCCGGAGCCGCCGGCGAAGAGCAGCAGGTCGGCGTCGAGGGAGGCCGGGGTGAAGATGCCGGACGGCGGCAGCACGCGCAGCGTGTCACCGACGGCGAGGTTGTCGCAGATCCAGTTGGACGCGTAGCCCTCGGCGGTGCGCTTGACCGTGACGGTGAGCGGGCCGCCGTCGTGGGGGCTGCTGGAGAGCGAGTAGCAGCGCGCGGCGATGCCGGTCTGGTCGCTCGGCACGGCGACGGTCAGGAACTGGCCGGGCTTGTAGGCGAACCTCTCCTCCGCGCCCGCGGGCACGGCGAAGCTGATCGACTTGGCGTCGGCGGTCTCCTCGACCACGCCGACGACGTCCAGCACGAAGGACTCGATGTCCACGGATCTCCCTACGAATAAAGATGGCTCAGTAGCCGTCGAACGCGCCGATCGGGACAGCTCCGGCCCGAACGGCGTCGTCGATGCTAGCCATCATCCGGGGGCAGGGCTTGTGCATGTCCCGCCCTCCGGGCTGTTGGTCTCGTCTCACGAACTCTTGACAATCGGTCCAGCTCTGTCCACTCCACTGGACCGAGGTGTGGTGCTCGCTGTTCTTCTTGACCCGGACCTTGGCCAGGCAGTCGAGGCAGGACACCTCCACCATCCGGTCCTCGGTGTAGTGCCGGCGGTCGTCGAGGGTCTCCTCGCTGGTCGGCACGAAGGACGCCATGGCGGACCAGTCCCTCAGACGTCTGCCGCGCGGCGGGCCAGGTTCTCGGCGACCTCGGCGTGCCAGTACTCGTTGGCCTTGGTGGTGTCGACCTCGAACTCGAAGCGGTCGGTCATCTCCGGCGCGACGTCGGCAGCGTCGACGTAGAACTGCTCGTACCAGCGACGCAGCTGGTAGACGGGGCCGTCCTCCTCGCAGAGCAGCGGGTTCTGGACGGCGACCTTGTTCTCCCAGATCGCGACGTCCTGCAGGAAGCCGTCGCCGAACGACTCGGTGTAGCGCTCGGCGATGTAGGCGCAGGTCTTCTCGTCGAGGCCCTCGGGCTTGCGCACGCTGATGCCGTACTGCAGCAGGAACGAGCTCGGCCCGGTCGGGATGTGGCAGTTGATGAGGATGACCTCGGTGATGAAGCCCTTGTAGTCGACCTCGAGCCAGTTGATCATGTACGACGGCCCGTAGTAGGTCGCGACCGACTTGAGCGTCGAGTTCTCGTCGCCGTAGCCGCCGCCCATGGTGTCGGGACGGCCCTTCGACTCCATGAACTGGGTGGCCGTGTGGCCCTCGAAGATGTTGCGGAAGCTCGTCGGGAAGGCGAAGTGCACGTAGTAGAAGTGCGCCATGTCGGCGACGTTGTCGATCAGCTCACGGCAGTGCGAGCCGTTGATCTCCTTCGTGTGCCACGACCACGGCGTGTACTTGTCGCTCATCACGTCCGGCAGCTCGGGCGGCAGGATCTCGTGGTCGGCGGCGGAGCCCTCGGGGTCGTGCCAGATCATCAGCTGACCGTTGCGGACGACCGTCTCGTAGCGCTGGGTCCGCGCCCGGAGCGGGACGCGCCGCGCGTACGGGATCGCCTTGCACTTGCCGTCGCCGCCCCAGCGCCAGTCGTGGAAGGGGCAGGCGATCTCGTCGCCCTTGACCTCGCCCTGGGTCAGGTCGCCGCCCATGTGGCGGCAGTAGCCGTCGAGCACGTTGAGCGCGCCCTTGCTGTCCTGCCACACGACCAGCTTGGTCCCGAAGCCCTCGATCGCGTGGGGCTTGCCGTCGCTGAAGTCCGCGGCGAGGCCGAGACAGTGCCACCCGCGCGCGAAACGGGTCGGCGCGGTTCCCTGGTCGAGAAGTCGGGTGTCGGTCATGTAGAACACGTTACAGTTTTGCCGTTAGGCTGACAACAACCGGCCCAACCCCGGCCCCGTGACAGGAGACCCGATGCACATCGACCTGGAGCCCCAGCAGGTAGCCCTGCGCGACGAGCTCCGCGAGTACTTCGCCCAGCTCGTGACCCCCGAGATCCGCGCCGGACTCGCCTCGGCGACCGGCGAGTTCGGCGAGGCGAGCGTCTACAAGGACGTCATCCGCCAGATCGGCAAGGACGGCTGGCTGGGCATCGGCTGGCCCAAGGAGTACGGCGGCCAGGCGCGCTCCATGGTCGAGCAGCTGATCTTCACCGACGTCGCCGCCATCGCGGGCGTGCCGATCCCCTACCTGACGCTCAACACCGTCGGACCGACGATCATGCGCTTCGGCAGCGATGAGCAGAAGGAGTACTTCCTCCCGAAGATCCTCGCCGGCGAGCTGCACTTCTCGATCGGCTACTCCGAGCCCGGCTCCGGCACCGACCTCGCCTCGCTGAAGACCAAGGCGACGCTCGAGGGCGACGAGTGGGTCATCAACGGCCAGAAGATGTGGACCTCGCTCATCCAGTACGCCGACTGGCTGTGGATGGCCTGCCGCACCGAGCCCGACGCGCCCCGCCACAAGGGCCTGTCGATGATCCTGGTCCCGGCCGACGCGCCCGGCGTCTCGTACACCCCGGTCCACACCGTCGCCGGTGTCGGCACGTCGGCGACGTACTACTCCGACGTCCGCGTCCCCGCCTCCAACCTGGTGAGCGAGCGCGGCGGCGGCTGGGCGCTGATAACCAACCAGCTCAACCACGAGCGCGTCGCGCTGACGTCGGCCGCTCCCCTGCAGCACTCGCTGACCCTGGTCAAGGACTGGGCCGCCGCGACCCGCAACCCCGATGGCACGCGGGTCATCGACACCGAGTGGGTGCAGATCGCCCTCGGCCGCGCGCACGCCCGGATCGAGGCGCTCACGCTCATCAACTGGAAGCTCGCGGCGGACGCCGACCACGGCGTCGCGCTGTCGCCCGCCGAGGCGTCGGCGACCAAGATCTACGGCTCCGAGCTGGCGACCGAGGTCTACCGCTCGCTGATGGAGGTCGTCGGCCCGCACGCCGGCGTCACCGCGGACTCGCCGGGCGCCGTCCTGGCGGGCCGTCTCGAGCGCTTCCACCGCTCGTCGCTGGTGATGACCTTCGGCGGCGGCACCAACGAGATCCAGCGCGACATCATCGGGTACGTCGGCCTCGGCCTGCCCGCCGCCAAGCGAGCCTGAGGAGCACGGACATGGACTTCCTCTTCACCCCCGAGCAGGACGAGGCCGCCGAGCTCACGGCGCAGATCCTCAAGGACAAGACCACCAACGAGCGGCTCAAGCAGGTCGAGGCCGGCGGCGACCGCTTCGACCGCGAGCTGTGGGCGACGCTCGGCGACGCCTTCGACTGGACCGAGCTGGACCTGATCACGCTCGCGCGCGTGCTCGTCGAGGTCGGCCGCCACGTCGCGCCGGTCCCGCTCGCGACCCACACCGCGTGCACGACGCTGCTCACGGGCGCGGGCCTCAGCGCCGACCGCGGCCTCTACGCGGCCGCGGTCG
>NZ_BAABAC010000006.1:173760-306022 GCF_039537225.1 Nocardioides ginsengisoli | reverse complement strand
GCCCGCCTCCCCGACGGTGACCGCGGACGCCGACGGCGTCCTCACCGGCGTCAAGACGCTGGTCCGCGCGGGCATGGCGGCCGACGCGCTGCTCGTCACCGCGACCGGCCCATCGGGCGCGGGCGTCTACCTGGTCGAGGTCGACGCGGACGGCGTCGAGCGGGTCGTCCAGAAGACCAGCGACGGCGACGTCGCCGCCCTGATCACGCTCTCCGGCGCGCCGGGCACGCTGGTCGGCGGCGCCGACACGGCGGCGCGGCTCGGCCAGCTCCTCGTCGCGCTCGCCGCGGCGGAGCAGCTGGGCGTGACCGAGGGCGCGCTGCGGCTGACCGCGGAGTACGCGAAGACCCGCGAGCAGTTCGGCCGCCCGATCGGCACCTTCCAGGCCGTCTCGCAGCGGCTCGCCGACGGCTTCATCGACGTCCTCGGCCAGCGCCTGACGCTGTGGCAGGCGATGTGGAGGCTCGACGAGGGCCTGCCGGCCGCGACCGAGGTCGCCACCGCCAAGCTGTGGGCGGCGGACGCCGGCCACCGGATCGCGCACACCACCGTGCACGTCCACGGCGGCGTCGGCATCGACCTCGACGGCGAGGCGCACCGCTACTTCACCAGCGGCAAGCGGTTCGAGTTCCTCTTCGGGGGCGCGACCGAGCAGGCGCTGGCGATCGGCCGCTCCTTCGCATGACCGTCCGGAACCTGCTTCTCGCCCGCGCGGACGACGACCGACCGGCGCTGCGCTGGCGGGAGGCAGGTTCGGTCCGTGAGCTGTCGTGGCGCGAGTACGTCGCCGCGGCCGCTCGCCTGGCCACCCGGCTCGAGGAGCGTCTCGACGCCGACCGGCCGCCACACGTCGGCGTCCTGCTGCCGAACGGGCCGGCATTCGCACTGCATCTCGCGGCAGCAGGGCTGGGCGGCCACGTCCTGGTCGGGCTGAACTCCACCCGTCGGGGCGAGGCGCTCGCCGCGGACGTCGCCAAGGCGGACTGCCAGGTCGTCGTCGACTCCCCCGACCTGGCGCTCGGCTGTCTCACCGGCGCCGAGGACGTCCTGCCGGCCGCGGCGCCGACGCCGGAGTCGCTCTTCATGCTCATCTTCACCAGCGGCACGAGCGGCTCGCCCAAGGCGGTCCGCGTCACCCACGAGAAGATCACCGGCCCCGGCACGCATCTGGTCGGCCGGCTCGGCCTGACCTCCGCCGACGTGCACTACGTGTCGATGCCGATGTTCCACTCCAACGCGGTGATGGCGGGATGGGCGCCGGCGCTGACCACCGGCGCGACGTTCGCGGTCGCGGGCTTCTCCGCGCGCGGCTTCCTGCCCGACGTGCGCGACTTCGGGGCGACGTACGCGAACTACGTGGGCAAGCCCCTCACCTACGTCCTCGCCACGCCCGAGCAGGACGACGACGCGGACAACCCGCTGCGGCTGGTGTTCGGCAACGAGGCCAACGAGGCCGACATCGCGGCCTTCGCCGAGCGCTTCGGCTGCGAGGTGATCGACTCGTACTCCTCCACCGAGAACGCCGTCATCGTGCAACGCCGCCCGGACATGCCCCGCGGCGCGCTCGGCATGCCCCTGCCCGGCGTCGCGGTGCTGTCACCCGAGACCTCCGCGCCCACCGCCGACGCCGTCTTCGACGCGGCCGGCCGCCTGACCAACCCCGACGAGGCGATCGGCGAGCTGGTCAACACCACCGGCGCCGGCGCCTTCGCCGGCTACTACCGCGACGAGGCCGCCGAGGCGGAGCGGATGCGCGGCGGCAGGTACTGGTCCGGCGACCTCGCCTACCGCGACGCCGCCGGCTGGGTCTACTTCGCCGGCCGCTCGGGCGAGTGGCTGCGCGTCGACGGCGAGAACCTCGCGGCCGCGCCGATCGAGCGGATCCTGCTGCGGCACCCGGCGATCGGCGAGGCCGCCGTGTACGCCGTACCGGATGCGAAGGTCGGCGACCAGGTGGCGTGTGCGCTCATCCTGCGCGCCCCGCTCACTCCGGCCGCGCTCGAGAGCTTCCTCGCCGAGCAGTCGGACCTCTCGGCGAAGGCGTGGCCGCGCTACGTGCGAGTTGTGGACGCGTTGCCGCGCACCGCGACGAACAAGGTGGTCAAGCGGGAGCTCGCTGCCGAGGGCGTGCCTGCGGGGGACGGCGTGTGGGTGCGCGAGGAGCGCGGGACGTCGTACGACTGAGGCAGCGGCCGCGGGGTTGTGTCGGACCCACCTGTTCAATGAGGTCATGGTCACCGATCGGGCGGTGGCGGGCCTGACCACAAGCGAGATCCTCGAGTTCGTCGAGGGTCAGCACGCCGCGCGCCTGGATGTCGAGCGGAACATTCTCGAAGCCGCCTACCGGTGGGCGTTGCTCCACCAGCCCGAGCGCGGCGGCCGGGGCCTGCCAACCGGCGGCGCGGGCACTCCACTCGTGTCCGAATACGCCAGGGCGACGCTGGGCGCCCGGATCCAGACCAGCCCGTTCGGGGCGCGCAGGCTCATGGCAGACGCCGCTGACCTGGTCGTGCGGCTCCCGCAGCTGTGGGCCGGCATCGACGCCGGCACCACCCGGGTGTCCCATGCCCGCCACGTCGCGGCGGCGACGCGTGAGCTCAGCGCGGAGCAGACCGCCTGGGTCGACGCCGAGGTCGCCGAGGTGGCCGACGGCCGGTTGGCGTGGGCGAGGTTCGAGGCGCTCGTCGAGGGCAAGGTCGCCGCCGCCGGTCCCGAGCTCGCCCGGGCCCGGGAGGAGGCAGCTGCGCGAGAGCGCTGCGCCCGCATGTCCAGGGTCAACAAACACGGCATGGCCACCTTCATCGTGCACGCCGACGCGGCCACCATCGCGGGGATCGACGCCGCCGTGACTGCGATGTCCGCGACGCTCGCCGACGCGATGCCCGATTCCTGTGTCAACGATCGCCGGGTCGTCGCCATCGCACGGTTGGCCAACCCGGCCCACCATCTCCACGGTCAGGCGTCACCGGTGACGCCGAAGGTGAAGCTCTACCTCCACCTCTACGCCGACTCGCCCATCCCGCACCCACCACCGGATCAAGACCCACGACCGCGAGAACGGAACCGGCTGGCAGGTCGGACATCCGTTCCCCGGGATCGTGATCTGGCGTGATCCCTACGGGGCCTTCTACCTGGTCGACCCCACCGGCACGAGACGCATCACCGGCACGCCCAGTGACCGGTCTTCGGTGCCCGCGGCTCAGGCCGTGTAGGCGATCTCGCTCTGCCAGGCCGACTCGTCCTGATCGGCCGCCGCGCGCAGCGCCCGTGCGACGTTGTCGGGCGCGAACGCGCCCTCCTTGGCCAGCATCCCGCGCACCGTCACCGACACCGCGCGGATGCCGTCGCCCTTGAGCGTGTTGTCGATGCTGCGGACCAGGTTCTGCAGGCCCGCCTTCTGGACGCCGAGTGACGCGGCGCCGAACCACGGGGTGTCGGCGGCCATGCTGCCGGTGGCGGTGATCCGGCCGCCCGGCCCCATGAAGGGGCGGGCGGCCTGGACGAGGGTGAGGAGGGCGCCGACGCCGAGGCGGACGTCGTCGAGGAGCTCGTCGGGGGTGAGGCTGAGCGGGTCCTTCTCGCGGTACGCCGACGGGTTGAAGTGGACGACGTCGAGGTGGCCGGCCTCCTCGGCGAGGCGGGTGACCGCCGTCCGGGTGGCGGCGTCGTCGGTCAGGTCGACGACCGCGGTCGCGGCCGCCGCGCCGAGCGACTCGACGGACGAGCGCAGCGCCTCCAGGACGCCGTCCTCGGCGCCGAGCAGGCACACCCGGCCGCCCTCGCTCGCGTAGAGGCGGGCGAGCGAGCCGCTCACCCCGGGGCCGGCGCCGGCGATCAGGACGTTGCGCGTCATGGCGCCAGCCTAGGGGTGGCGGGTCAGACTCCGGCGATGCCGTCCAGCTTCTTCACCGTCGCCTCGAACTCCGCGACCAGGTCGGCCACGACCTCGGCAACGGGCCGCACCTCGTTCATCCGGCCGACGATCTGCCCGATCGGCATCGAGATGACGTCGGGGTCGCCGGAGGCGTTGATCCGGTTGTGGGCGTCGGCGACGAGGAGGTTCTGCAGCGGCATCGGGAGCGGGGCCGGAGCGCCCTCGTCCGACCAGGCCTCGGTCCACTTCGTCTTGAGCAGGCGCGCGGGCTTGCCGGTGTAGATGCGGGTCCGGACGGTGTCGGACGACGTCGCGCGCAGGAAGGCGGTCTCCCAGCCCTTGTTGCCCGCGAGGTTGCGGTACTCCTCGGTGCCGAGCCAGATCGAGCCGGTCCACACGCCCTGCGCGCCGAGCGCGAGCGAGGCCGCGATCTGGCGGCCCGAGCCGATGCCGCCGGCGCCGAGGACGGGGACGTCGGGTCCGACGGCGTCGACGATGTCGGGGGTCAGCACCATGCTGGCGATCTCGCCGGTGTGGCCGCCGGCCTCGTAGCCCTGCGCGATGATGATGTCGACGCCGTTGGCGACGTGGCTCAGCGCGTGCTTCGGGGCGCCGGCGAGCGCGGCGACCTTCAGGCCGGCCGCGTGGCACTGCTCGATGACGTCGACCGGCGGCGAGCCGAGCGCGTTGGCGATGAGCACCGGGCGGTGCTGGAGCGCGACGTCGACGTGCGAGCGGGCGACGGAGTGCAGCCAGCCGAGGACGCCCTCGCGGCCCTCGCCCTCCGGCAGCGGCGGGACGCCGAGCTTGAGCAGGGTCTCGTCGACGAACTTCCGGTGCTCCTCCGGGATGTACGACGACAGGTCGGCCGACGTGCCCTCGGTAGGGATCTTCATCGGCATCACGACGTCGACGCCGTACGGCTTGCCGTCGGTGTTCTCGTCCATCCAGGTCAGCACCCGGTCGAGCTCGTCGGTGTCGTTGAACCGGACGCAGCCCAGGACGCCGAGGCCGCCGGCGCGCGAGACCGCGGCCGCGACGTGCTCGGACGGGGTGAAGGCGAAGATCGGGTACTGGATCCCGAAGGCGTCGCAGAGTTCGGTTTGCATCAGGCGTTCGCTCCCTGGTTGTCGGTGCGTGCGGCGAGGGCCAGCTCCTTGGCCCGCGGGTACTGCGCCTTGCCGGTGGCGTTGCGCGGGATCTCCGGGACGATCGTCAGCGCGCGCGGCAGCTTGTAGCCGGAGAGGTGGGCACGCAGGAAGTCGCGGAGCTCGTCGAGCTCGACCGTCTCGCCCGGCCGGGCCTCGACGACGGCGGCCACGGTCTGGCCGTACTTCTCGTCGGGCAGGCCGACCACCAGGACGTCGTACACGCCGGGGTGGGCCTTGATCGCCTGCTCGACCTCCTCCGGGTAGACCTTCTCGCCGCCGGTGTTGATGCAGTTGGAGCCGCGGCCGAGCAGGGTGATCCGGTTGCCCTCCTCGATCCGGGCGTTGTCGCCGGGGATCGAGTAGCGGACGCCGTCGATCTCGATGAACGTCTTCGCCGACTTCTCGGGGTCCTTGTAGTAGCCGACCGGGACGTTGCCGGCGCGCGCGGTGCGGCCGACCCGGCCGACGTCCTTCGCCGGGTCGAGCGGGCGGTTGTCGTCGTCCAGGATCACCGTCGTGGGCGGGATCGAGACGACCGGGCCGTCGGTCGAGAGCGCGCTCGCGTCCTGCAGGCCGGTGCCCTGGAAGCCGGTCTCCGACGAGCCGACCGAGTCGGTGAAGACGGCGTTCGGGAACGCCTTCATCCAGCGCTCCTTGACCGACTTGGAGAAGATCGCGGCGCTGGACGCGATCGCGAACAGCGTCTGGCCGTCGAAGCCGCCGGCCTCGTAGGCGTCGATGAGCGGGACGGCCATCGCGTCGCCGGTCATGAAGAGCATCTGGACGCCGTGCCGGTCGACGAGCTCCCAGGTGCGGACCGGGTCGAACTTCGGCTCGAGGATGGTGACCTGGCCGGCGAAGAGGTGCATGAGCAGCGAGGCCTGGGCGCCGCCGTGCATGAGCGGGCTGAGCGGCAGCGTGACCAGGCTGTCCTGGAGCGCCTTCTTCGACTGGTCGTACTCCTCCAGCGGCTCGGCCGTCATGAAGTCGATGCCGCCGCCGAGGACCCGCCAGAAGTCCTCGTGGCGCCACATGACGCCCTTGGGGAAGCCGGTCGTGCCGCCGGTGTAGATGATGTGAATGTCGTCGGGGCTCCGCTCGCCGAAGTCGCGGACGTCGGACTGCCCGGCCAGGGCCTGCTCCAGCGTGACGCCGCCGAAGGGTGCGAGGTCGCTGGCGTCGTCGGGCTCGAGCGGGTTCGGCACCGCGACGATCGTCCTCATCGCCGGGAACTTCGGCGCCACCTCGGCGACGAGTGGCGCGTAGACCCGGTCGTGCACCAGGCCGACCAGGTCGGCGTTGTCGAAGAGGTACTCCAGCTCGCCGGTCACGTAGCGGTAGTTGACGTTGATCGCGACCGCGCGGACCTTGAGGATCGCGATCAGGGCGATGACGTGCTCGATGCTGTTCTTGGCGTAGAGGCCGACGTGGTCGCCGGTCCCGATCCCCTGGGCCTGCAGGTAGTGCGCGAAGCGGTTGGCCTCGGCCTCCAGCTCGGCGAAGGAGATGACGCGCTCGCCCACCTGGACGGCGGGCTTCTCGGGGACGGCGTCGACGGCGTGCTCGAAGAGATCGGCGATGTTCAGGGCCACGGGGCCGACACTAGAACACGTTTCACTTTTTCGCTAGCGTGGTTCACATGTCCAGCACAGATGTTGCCGCCGACCGCGGACCCGACTGCCTCGTCGAGCAGGACGGCCACAAGCTGATCGTCACCATGAACCGCCCGGAGCGCCGCAACGCGCTGTCCGGCCCGATGCTGCGGATCATGGAGGCCGCCTGGGACCGGGTGAACGAGGACCCGGAGATCCGGGTCTGCATCCTCACCGGCGCTGGCGGCTACTTCTGCGCCGGCATGGACCTCAAGGCCGCCGACGAGAAGCCGCCGTCGGAGAGCTTCGAGTCCGGCGCCTACGACCCGACCGTCATCAAGGGCCTGCTCAAGGGCTTCCGCCTCACCAAGCCGCTCATCGCCGCGGTCGAGGGCCCGGCCATCGCCGGCGGCACCGAGATCCTCCAGGGCACGGACATCCGCGTCGCGGGCGAGTCGGCGAAGTTCGGCGTCGCCGAGGCACGCTGGTCGCTGTACCCGATGGGCGGCTCCGCCGTCCGCCTCCCCCGCCAGATCCCCTACACCGTCGCCGCGGAGCTGCTCCTCACCGGCCGCACGCTCGGGGCGCCCGAGGCCAAGGAGCTCGGCCTGATCGGGCACGTCGTACCGGACGGATCAGCGCTGGCGAAGGCCCACGAGATCGCGGACCAGATCGCGGCCAACGGCCCGCTCGCCGTCCAGGCGATCCTCAAGACGATGCGCGACTCGGAGGGCAAGCACGAGGAGGAGTGCTGGGCCGACGACGCGAAGATCGGCGCCGCGGTGTTCTCCTCCGACGACGCCAAGGAGGGCCCGCGGGCGTTCCTGGAGAAGCGCAAGCCGGCCTTCCAGGGGCGCTGAGCTCAGCCCGCCGCGAGGTGGGCGTCGAGCCAGGCGGGGAACTGCCCGAGGTCGTCGAGGACGACGTGCGTGCCGGCCTCGCGCAGCTCGGCTGCCGTGCAGCCGCCGGTGAGCACCGAGACGCTGGTGACGCCGGCGGCGAGCGCGCCCTCGACGTCGTGGACGTGGTCGCCGACGTAGATCGACGCCCCCTCGCGCCGCAGCACGTCGGCCTTGCCGACACCCCAGACCCACCCCTCGAGCAGGTCGACGTCGAGGCCGGTGTGGTCTACGTGCAACTGGGCGTTGGCGGCGTACTTGCCGGTGACCACGAGCACCCGCCCGCCGTGCCGTCGTACGGCGGCGATGGCGTCGTGCGCGCCCGGCAGCACCGGGACGCTGGTGATCGCGTGGTCGGGGTAGAGCGCGCGGAACCGGTCGCCGGCCGCCGGGATCCGCTCCGCGGGCAGGTAGGGCTCGAGGAGCAGGTCGAGCGGCGGCCCGAGCCGGCGGGTCATCTCCTCGACCGGGAACTCGACACCCATCTCCCCGCCGAGCGCGGCCAGCACGTCGCGGAACCCGGGCGCGGTGTCGATGAGGGTCATGTCGAGGTCGAACCCGACGACGAGATCCGGCATGGCACCACCGTAGCCAGGCGACTGGGACGGCCGGACGCCGAAGGTTAAGAGTTGGCGTTTTTCCAGCGCCCGCCCGCCGCTGCCCGACATGGTGGGCAACGCACTCCTGCTCTGCTCCCTACCCCTCATTGGCAGGTGACTCCCAGTGCGTCCTCGGATCCTTTGTGCTGCCCTCTCGGTGATGGCGATGTTCGCCGTTCTCGTCAGTCCCTCCGCCGCCCAGGCGGAGCCGGACACACCCGCTCCCCCCGGGGCGTCCTCGACGGTCCGGTGCGACTCGCCGCCGGACACCGACGGCGCGACCCCGGAGAACCGCGACCGGTTCGTCGGCCTGTGGTCGGCCCGGTTCACGGACAACGCGTGGCGCAAGCACTTCATCACGCTCACCCAGGTCCCAGCCGACATCCGTGCCGAGGGCTTCCACGCGCTCCCCCAGCCGACCCAGCTCTGGCTCAGCGCCTGCCTGGTCGACGACCTGCTCGCGACCGTCGACGCGAAGCCGTCGGCGCAGGACCGCGAGAAGTACCTCACCGGCGTCGCGATGATCATCTTCGGCAAGAAGGGCACCGAGAAGGTGCGCGACGAGCTGAACGCGCCGGCACCGCCCGCACCCGCGGACACGCCGCCCGTCAAGCGCGACCTCACCGGTCAGCAGCTCGACGCGATGACCGACGACCTCGCGCAGGCGCCCAGCCTGACCTCCGCCCAGCAGCCGCGTACGGTGGTCGCCGCGCCCACCGCGCAGACCACCACGAAGATCAACGCGGGCCTGCCGTCGTCCTTCTCGCCGAAGCTCACCTCGCTGCCGCTCGTGCCGCAGGTGCTGGCCGCGCTGAACGACGTCCTCACCGAGGTCGGCAAGGTGCAGGACCGGCTGTTCACGCTGCCGGTCGTCAACATCCTCGCGCCGCTCTTCTACAAGATCTGCGCCGAGTCGCCCACGATGGACCTCGCGTGCAGCGTGTCCGTCCCGGTCGGCGTCCCGGTCCCGGCCGACGTCGACGGCGACCACCTGCCCGACGTCACTGCGCAGCTCGCGCCGACCACCACCCTGCTCGACGTGGGCGCCAAGTTCACCGTGCAGCGGCTCAACAACGCGGGCAACCTGCCGGCGCACGTGTTCGCCGTCTACGACACCCCCGTCGTGAAGAAGCGGATCACGGTCGGCATCGACGGCCGCGCCTCCACCCTGGGCCGCAGCAGCATCGTGCAGGTCACGCTGAAGAACCTGATCGCCGCGCTCGGCGGTGACATCCAGCTCGCCGCGAGCGTCACCACGCACCACCCGGGCGCCACCCAGGCACTCACCTTCGCAGTGAAGTCGCTCGTCGGCGGCAAGTCCGGCGTCCCCGCGACCGAGGCGGACCCGCTGACCGGATCGGTCCAGCTGAGCCCGTTCCCGTCGACCTTCCAGGTCGGCGCGCGGATGACCCACGGCAGCACCAAGAGCCACGACACGATCAACGTCTCGACGCCCGACCCGACGCGGGTGGACGCGGTCATCGACCAGTCCGTCAGCCCGGCCGTCGGCGTGAAGGCCAGCAAGCGCCGGTTCACCGCGACCGTCGACAAGCTGCCGACCGACGTCCAGATCGACCTCGACCGCCAGGGCAAGCACCAGAGCATCGTCTACACGGCGAAGGACGAGATCGGCCTGGTCGAGGCGACCGACACCACCACGCCCGACCTGACCAAGCCCGGCGAGACCGATCACTCGGTCTACCAGGCGTACGGCGTCCCGAAGGAGATGCGCGTCGACCTGGAAGGCAAGGTCATCCACTACGAGTCCGACGACACCATCGACAAGGTGTACGCCGGCGTCGAGCGGATGGGCGGCGACAAGATCACGGCCGAGGTGCGCGACATCCCGGACGAGGCGACCGTCACCTTCGACGGCAAGGCGGCCACGCTCGACTGGGACGCCTCCGCCCCGATCACCAGCGCCTCCGCGACCGCCCACCTCACCGGCGACACGCTCGGCATGCTCGACCCGAAGCGCGACTTCGACGCGGGCCTGACGATCACGTCGATCCCCGCCAAGTGGAACGCCAGCTGGGCCGACGGCAACGTGCTCTTCGACGCCCCCGAGGGCGGCATCGGCGCGATCACCGCGAATGTCACCAACCACAAGGACTACGACACCCTTCCCGGCGACCACCTCGCCGCGTCGTACGACGACGTGAGCGGCGACCTCGACGCGAGCCTGCAGATCAGCAACCTGCGCCACGTCGAGTTCACCAAGGTGGCCGACACCGGCACCGGCGGCGGCTTCGACGTCACCACGGACATGGGTGACCACGGCGCCTTCGGCTTCGCCGGCAGCATCCACACCACGAAGGGCGACCTCGAGGCGTCCGGCAGCTTCACCAACCTGCCGGCGAAGGTCACCCTGCACAGCGACGGCGGCCACATCACCTACACCGGCGACTCCAACCCCGACGCGACGATCTCGGTCGCCGCGGGCAAGAAGGCCGCGCTCGACACGGTTCCGGAGCCGCCGAAGGTCCATGGCGTCTCCGTCCGCGACGGCGCGGTCGGCGACGACAAGGCGGTGCGGGCCAAGGTCTACCTGACCGGGCTGCCCTCCGGCCTCGACCTCGACACGGTCAAGGGCGTCTACACGATGACCGGCTACCGCCCGAGCGTCGACAAGCTGGTCGTCGACGCGGTCCTGACCGCGCTGGCGCCGAAGCCGCTCAGCCTGCAGCTGCAGCAGGGCGTGCCGGTCGTCGACCCGGTCGACCTCACCTTCGGTCCGATCACCACGACGACCGCGGCGGACGGCAGCCACACGATCGCGCTGGACTACACGACGAGCCAGCCCCTCGGCCAGCTCACGGCCAACGCGACGTACGACACCGACGAGGCGCAGCTCGACATCAGCGCCATCCCCGCGAAGATCCACGTGGATGCCGCGTTCGGCGCCGACACCAAGACCGTCGGCATCGACATGAGCCAGGGCATCAGCGACATCACCGCCGCCTACAAGCACGTCGGTGACGCCGACTACGCCGCCTCGGTGCACCTGCACGACGTGCCGAAGACGGTCGACATCACCATCGGCAAGGCGTCGTCCGACGACGGCGAGACCGCCGTGGACGCGCCGGTGTTCACCCTGGAGACCGACGCGGCCGGGCTCGACATCGAGGCCTTCGCCTCGGCCCGGATCACCGACCCGGTCGACGCCAACGCGGCCGTCGCCCTGAACGTCACCAACCTGGGCAAGAAGGTCACCGCCGCTCTCGACGGGACCCGCCTGCACGTGGTGTCGACGCCCAAGACCGACGCCTTCGCGATCCAGGCCGCCGGCCGGGTGAAGAAGGACGTCGACCTCGGCTGGGACGGCGGGATCCTGCAGAACTCCGGCACCCTCAACGCGGACCTGAAGATCAAGCGGGTCACGCTCGGCCTGACCGACTTCTCCGACGTGAACGTCCGGCTCGGCTTCACCACCGGCCTCGACGGGAGCTACGGGACGTTCACCTTCGGTCAGGACAGCAACCTGACCGTCGGCCTGGACGACCACTTCTCGGTCTACATCGACTGGCCCGACCCGCTCGGCTCGGACACCATCCCGCTGGTCAGCATCGACCGGCTGACGATCCCGTTCGGCAATGTGGCGCCGCGCTGGCACCTCAACCAGAACAGGTACGGCGAGATCTTCGACGTGGGGATCTTCGATCTGGAGCTCGCGAGCTGCGGTGTCCGCTTCAGCTCGCGCCCCGCGCCCGGGTTCACGACGGCGGGCAACACGTTCACCGTGGGTCAGCCCGCCAACGACGGGACGCACACGCCCGCCTGGCTGATCACGCCGGACATCAACCTGCTGGGGTTCTCGCTGCCGTCGTTCGGCCTCGACATCATCGCCTACTTCCTGTCACCGTACGGACACGGCATCGACGTCGACCCGCACTGCGACTGGTTCGACCTCTGATCGAGATCGCGAGGAGAGACTGACCATGGCCCAGCGCGGACCAGCTGCCCTGACTGCCGGGGCGCTGGCCGCGCTGGTCCTGTTCGGAGGGTGCGGCGGCTCCTCCCACGATCCGAAGGCCGACGCCTCGAGCGGCGCGACCACCCTGCCCGGGATCTCGCTGCACTGCGCCAAGTACGCCGACACGGCGCAGCGGATCACCGACGCCCAGAAGGCGCTCTACGACGGCCACGACTCCCCCGGCGACGCCACCGCCGTCGACGACCTGGTCGCCGCGCTGGAGGCGGTCAAGAAGGAGGCGCCCGCGCAGGTGGACGCCGCCGTGACCGACCTGGAGGACGGCTTCCGGTCGGCGCAGCGGCTGCTGCGGAGCGGCGATCCGGCCGACTCGGCCGACCTCGACCTGATCGCGGTGCAGCTGGCCGAGGACAGCCAGGTCGTGACGACCTGGATCGCCGGCCAGTGCGCCTAGCGCTCAGCCGACTCCTCCGCCGCCCCCTCAGCCGACGGAGCGCTCGCCGGTCCAGAAGCGCGCCCGGAGCGCCTTCTTGTCGGGCTTGCCGAGCGCGGTGAGCGGCAGCGCGTCGACGGCGATGACGTCCTTCGGCGCCTGCACGGGGCCCTTGCGCTCCTTGACGGCGTCCTTGATCTCGGCGACGACGTCGTCGGTGAGCTCGCAGCCCTCGCGCAGCACGACGACCGCGGTCACCGCCTCGCCGAACTTCTCGTGCGGAGTGCCGATCACGCCGACCTGGGCGATCGCCGGATGCTCGGCGATGACGTCCTCCACCTCGCGCGGGAAGACGTTGAAGCCGCCGGTGACGATCATGTCCTTGGTGCGATCGACGATGTACCAGAAGCCGTGCTCGTCCTCGCGTGCGACGTCGCCGGTGTGCATCCAGCCGTCGCGGAAGGTCTCGGCGGTCGCGTCGGGCAGCTGCCAGTAGCCACCGGCGAGCAGCGGGCCGGCCACGCAGATCTCGCCGGGCTCGCCCTGCGGCACCGGGTTGCCGGCGTCGTCGAGGAGCGCCGCGCGCAGGTACGCCGAGGGGCGGCCGCACGACGTCAACCGGCTCTCGATCGGCCGACCGTCGGCGTCGACGTGGTCGCCCTTCGGGAAGTAGCTGATCACCATCGGGGCCTCGGACTGCCCGTAGTACTGGGCGAAGATCGGCCCGAACCGCTCGATCGCCTCCTTGAGCCGCACCGGGTTGATCGCGGACGCGCCGTAGTAGACGGTCTCGAGCGAGGAGAGGTCACGGGCGTGCGAGTCGGGGTGGTCCATGAGCGCGTAGAGCATGGTCGGGACGAGCATCAGCGAGTTGATCCGCTGCTCCTCGATCGTCTTGAGCACCTCGGCCGGGTCGAAGCGGGCCGACACGAACAGCGTGCCGCCCTGCAGCACGACCGGGACGAAGAAGGCCGCGCCGGCGTGCGAGAGCGGCGTGCACATGAGGAAGCGCGGCTCGGCCGGCCACTCCCACTCGGCCATCTGGATCTGGGCCATCGTCGAGAACGCCCGGACGTTGCCGATGACGCCCTTCGGCTTGCCCGTGGTGCCGCCGGTGTAGGTGATCGACGTGATGTGGTCGGGCTCGAGGACGGCGGCCGTGAGCGGCTGCGGGTCGAAGGTCGCGGCGACCTCGGTCAGGTCGGTGCCGACCTCGGCGAGCTCCTCGGGCACCGGCCCGATGGTCAGGACCTGCTTGAGACCGGGGCACTTGCCGAGCAGCTCGACCGCGCGCGCGGCGAAGTAGGGGTCGATCACCAGGGTGGTGATGCCGGCGTCGTTGATGACGTAGGCGTGGTCGTCGGCCGAGCCGAGCGGGTGCAGCGAGGTCCGCTGGAAGCCCTGGGTCTGGCCCGCGCCGAGGATGAAGAGGACCTCGGGCCGGTTGAGGGCCAGCAGCGCGCCCGGCGTACCCCGCCCGGCGCCGAGGGACTCGAACGCCTGGATGTACTGCGAGATCCGCTCGGCCGTCTCGCGGCCGGTGAGCGTCACGTCGCCCAGATGGACGATCGGGCGGTTCGCGTGGCGCTTGAGCGCGGCGACCATCAGGTGGCCGTTGTGGGCAGGCGTGCGGAGCGTGTCGGTCACCCGTGCAGACTAGAACGTGTTCTATTCGGGGGCAAGGGTGGCGAGTCGGGCGGGTGGGAGCGACGCCGTCGTCACCCTCACCCGCCCGACCTCTCGACCGGCGCGACCAGCGGCCGCACCCCGCCCAGCCGGCGGTGGAAGCGCACCCGGTCGGCGTGCCGGTCGAGCACCTGCCACAGCGCGCGGTGCGCCGCCCACGGCAACGGGTCGTCGCCGCGGGCCCAGCGCTCGCCGAAGCTGATCCAGACCGGGAGCCACGCCGCCGCGCAGTCCCAGGCGCCGCGCTGGGCCTCGACCAGACGACGCCGCACCTGGAACGCGGTCCGCGGCCCGTCGGTGCAGATCGGCGCGGTGCGGACCGGCCACACCCACAGGTCGAGCTCCATCAGCTCCAGCTCGAGATCGCGCAGGAGGGCAGGGTCGACCAGCACGGTGGCGACGTTCTCGTGCGGCTCGCGCCTCATGCAGCGACGGTAGCCGCTGCCCCGCGCTCACACGAGGAGATCAGGCGAGCAGCTCCGCCACCTGCCTGATCTCCGCCGCGCGACGGCACGACAGCAGCAGCGTGGTCACGCCGGTCTCCTCCCACTGCGCGACGCGCTCCTTGACCTCACCGGGCGTGCCGATGATGTGCATGTCGTCGACCAGCTCGTCGGGGATCAGCGCGGTCGCCTTGTCCTTCTCGCCCGACAGGTAGAGCTCCTGGACCTCGTCGGCGAGCTCGCCGTAGCCCATCCGCGTGAAGACCTGGTGGTGGAAGTTCTGCTCCTTGGCGCCCATGCCGCCCATGTAGAGCGAGACGAAGGGCTTCATGCCGTCGATGACCACCTGCTTCTGCTCGACGTTCTCGACGATCTGCAGGTGGCAGGTAGCGGCGATCTCGAAGTCGTCGCGGGTACGACGGGCGCCCGGGCGCGCGAAGCCCTCGTCGAGCCACGGCTGGTACATGCCGGCGCTCTTCGGCGTGTAGAAGATCGGGATCCAGCCGTCGGCGATCTCGGCGGTCTGGGCGACGTTCTTGGGGCCTTCGGCGCCGAGCCAGATCGGCAGGTCGGCGCGCAGCGGGTGGACGATCGGCTTGAGCGGCTTGCCCAGCCCCACCGCGCCGGGACCGTTGTAGGGCAGCGGGTGGTGCGGGCCGTCGTTGGTGACGGGCGCCTCGCGGGCGAGGACCTGGCGGATGATCGAGACCACCTCGCGGGTGCGGGCCAGCGGCTTGGAGAACGGGACGCCGTACCACCCCTCGACGACCTGGGGGCCGCTCACGCCCATGCCCAGGATCACCCGGCCATCGGTCAGGTGGTCGAGGGTCAGGGCGTGCATCGCGATCGAGGCGGGCGTGCGGCCGGACATCTGCACGATCGAGGTGCCGAGGCGGACCCGCGAGGTCCCGCGGCCCCACCAGGCCAGCGGTGTGAACGCGTCGCTCCCCCACGCCTCGGCGGTGAAGATCGCGTCGAATCCCGCGTCCTCCGCGGCGGCGACGAGCTCGCCGACGCCCTGCGGCGGCCGTGCGGACCAGTAGCCCAGCTGAAGTCCCAGTTTCATGGCTGCATCATGCCCGGCTCATCGAATCCTTTCTAGAACGTGTTTCACTTTTGAGCAGAACATGTTTCACTTTGGCTCATGAGTCGCACCCTCTCGGCACCGGTGACGGTGTCCTTCGACTACACCCGATCGGTCGGGCCGGTGCTGGGCCGGTTCCTGACGGGGCTGCGCGACGGCCGGTTCGTCGGCGCCCGGACCAGCGACGGCCGCGTCGTCGTACCGCCGCCCGAGTTCGACCCCGTCTCCCACCAGGCCACCGCCGACTTCGTCGACGTCGCCGACACCGGCACGGTCACCTCGTGGACCTGGGTCAGCGAGCCGGTCGCGGGCCAGCCCTTCGACCGCCCGTTCGCCTTCGCCCTGGTCACCCTGGACGGCGCCGACACGCCCTTCCTGCACGCGGTCGACGTCGCGAGCCCCGACCAGATCAGCACCGGCCTGCGGGTCCGCGCCCGCTGGGGCGCCGAGCGCACCGGCGCGATCACCGACGTGGTCTTCGAGCCCGACACCGGCACCCCGGCCGCCCCGGGCGCCCCGGCCGCCGCAGCCGGGGAGGGCGCGGTCACCGGCATCGTCACGCCGGTCAGCCTCGACTACACCTACGCCGCCTCCCCCGAGGAGTCCGCCTTCTTCCGCGGCCTCGCCGAGGGCCGGATCGTCGCCCAGCGCTGCCCGCAGTGCCGCAAGGTCTACGTCCCGCCGCGCGCCGCCTGCCCGACCGACGGCGTGCCGACCGAGGAGGAGATCGAGCTCTCCGACACCGGCACCGTGACGACCTTCTGCATCGTCAACGTGCCCTTCCTCGGGCAGAAGATCGCTCCGCCGTACGTCTCGGCGTACATCCTGCTCGACGGCGCGGACATCGCGCTGCAGCACCTGATCCTCGACATCCCGGTCGACGAGATCCGGATGGGCCTGCGGGTCAAGGCGGTCTGGAAGCCCCGCGAGGAGTGGGGCACCACCATCGAGAACATCAGCCACTTCGCGCCGACCGGTGAGCCGGACGCGGCGTTCGAGACCTACCAGCACCACCTCTGAGCGGGCGGAAGGATTCCCCATGCGTGACGTTGCCGTCGTCGGGTTCGCCCAGCGACAGATGCAGGACTACGACGGGTCGCCGACCTGCGCGGAGCTGCTCGTGCCGATCTTCGGCGAGTGCTACGAGCAGACCGGCTGGACCCGCAAGGACATCGGCTTCTGGTGCTCCGGCTCCTCGGACTACCTGGCCGGGCGGTCCTTCTCCTTCGTGAGCGCGATCGACGCGATCGGCGTGCTGCCGCCGGTCAACGAGTCGCACGTCGAGATGGACGCCGCCTGGGCGCTCTACGAGGCGTGGCTCAAGATCCAGACCGGCGAGGTCGACACCGCGCTGGTGTTCGGCTTCGGGAAGGCGTCGGCCGGCGTGCTGCGCCGTACCCTCAGCCTCCAGCTCGACCCCTACACGCTCACCCCGCTGTGGCCCGACACGGTCTCGATCGCGGCGCTCCAGGCGCGACTCGGCATCGACGCCGGCGCGTGGGACGAGCAGGCGATGGCCGAGGTCGTCAACCGGTCGCTGACCGACGCCGAGAAGAACGAGTACGCCGTTCGCACCGGCGGGTCGTCCGTCGCGGACCTGCTCGCCCGCCCGATGTTCGCCGACCCGCTGCGCAAGCACGACGCGGCGCCGGTGACCGACGGCGCCGCCGCGATCGTGCTCGCCGCCGGCGACCGAGCCCGCGAGGTCCGCGAGCGTCCGGCCTGGATCACCGGCCTGTCGCACTTCACCGACGGCCTGCACCTCGGCACCCGCGACCTGACCCGCTCGGACTCGGCCTCGCGCGCCGGCGCCGCGGCCGGCGTCCAGGGGGTCGAGATCGCCGAGCTGCACGCGCCGTTCAGCCACCAGGAGCTCATCCTCCGTCAGGAGCTGGGCCTGGCGGACGACGTCCGGATCAGCCCGAGCGGCGGCGCCCTGGCCGGCAACCCGATGTTCACCGGCGGCGCGATCCGCATCGGCGAGGCCGCCCGCCGGATCTGGGACGGCACCGCCGACAAGGTTCTCGGCCACGCCACCAGCGGTCCCGCGCTGCAGCAGAACCTCGTCTGCGTCATGGAAGGAAACCTCTGATGGGCAAGACTCCCGCAGCCGTGATCGGCGTGGGCCAGACCCACCACCGGGCCAAGCGCGAGGACGTGTCGATGGCCGGCCTGTGCCGCGAGGCCATGGACCGCGCGCTCGCCGACGCCGGCATGACCCTCGACGAGATCGACGCCATCGTCGTCGGCAAGGCGCCCGACCTCTTCGAGGGCGTGATGATGCCCGAGCTCTACCTCGCCGAGGCCCTCGGCGCGGTCGGCAAGCCGCTGCTGCGCGTGCACACCGCCGGCTCGGTGGGCGGCTCGACCGCGATCGTCGCGGCGTCGCTGGTGCAGTCCGGCGTGCACAAGAAGGTGCTCACCGTGGCCTTCGAGAAGCAGTCGGAGTCCAACGCGATGTGGGCGCTCTCGGTGCCGGTCCCGTTCGTGATGCCGGTCCACGCCGGCGCGGGCGGCTACTTCGCCCCGCACGTGCGCTCCTACATCCGCCGCTCCGGCGCGCCGACCCACATCGGCGCGATCGTGGCCGCCAAGGACCGCAACAACGCGCTGAAGAACCCCTACGCGCACCTGCACAACGAGGGCACCACCGTCGAGTCGGTGCTCGCGTCGCAGATGCTCTGGGACCCGATCCGGTACGACGAGACCTGCCCCTCCTCCGACGGCGCGTGCGCGCTCGTCATCGCCGCCGAGGACGTCGCCGCCGCGTCGCCCAACCCGGCGTGGATCCACGGCACCGTGATGCGCTCGGAGCCCACCACGGCCGCCGAGCGCGACCAGGTCAACCCGCAGGCCGGCCGCGACGCCGCTGCCGCGCTGTGGAAGCAGGCCGGCATCACCTCGCCGATCGACGAGATCGACGCGGCCGAGATCTACGTGCCCTTCTCGTGGTTCGAGCCGATGTGGCTGGAGAACCTCGGCTTCGCCGGCGAGGGCGAGGGCTGGAAGCTCACCGAGGCCGGCGAGACCGCGATGACCGGCCGGATCCCGGTCAACTGCTCGGGCGGCGTCCTGTCCTCCAACCCGATCGGCGCCTCCGGCATGCTCCGCTTCGGCGAGGCCGCCCTGCAGGTCCGCGGTGCCGCGGGCGAGCACCAGGTCGACGGGGCCCGCAAGGCGCTCGGCCACGCCTACGGCGGCGGCTCGCAGTTCTTCGCGATGTGGGTCGTCGGCGCGGACAAGCCGACCAACTAGTCCCCCAGGATCAGCTCCCTCCGCAGGCAGCGCCCGTCGGCTCACGCGAGCCGACGGGCGCGCCGTAGTCTTGGAGGGTGATCGAGCTTCGTACCCCCACCCAGATCGAGCAGATGCGCCCCGCCGGCCGATTCGTGGCCTCGGTGATCAAGGCTCTCGCCGAGAAGGCCGAGGTCGGGGTCAACCTGCTCGAGCTCGACGAGCTGGCGCACCGGATGATCAAGGACGCCGGCGCCGAGTCCTGCTACATCGACTACCACCCGTCGTTCGGCGCGAGCCCGTTCGGCAAGGTGCTCTGCACGTCGGTCAACGACGCGGTCCTGCACGGGCTGCCCCACGACTACGTCCTCCAGGACGGCGACCTGCTCTCGGTCGACTTCGCGGCCGCCGTCGACGGCTGGGTCTCCGACTCTGCGCTGTCGGTCATCGTCGGCACCCCCGACCCCAAGGACCAGTGGCTGATCGACGTCGCCCAGCGCGCGCTCGACGCCGGCATCGCCGCCGCCCGCTCCGGCAACCGGCTCGGTGACATCTCCTTCGCCATCGGCAGCGTCGCGCACGCCGAGGGCATCAAGGTCAACCTGCAGTTCGGCGGCCACGGCGTCGGTCGCACCATGCACGGCGAGCCCCACGTCCCCAACGACGGCCGCCCCGGCCGCGGACTCAAGCTGCGCCCGGGCCTGGTCATCGCGATCGAGCCGTGGTTCCTGCACGGCACCGACGAGATCGTGTTCGACCCCGACGGCTGGACCATCCGCAGCGCCGACGGCACCCGCGGCGCCCACGTCGAGCACACGGTGGCGATCACCAGCGGCGACCCGCTCGTCCTCACGGCGCGCGACTGACCGGAGGGACCGAGGTGGGCATCTTCCGGCGCCGCAGGCGCGACGAGGACGCCCGGCGGAGCCCGGCGCCGCCCGCCGTACCCGACGAGGCGCTGCCTTTCCTCGGCGTCGACGACGCCCGGGAGATCCGCGCCCTCACCCGGACGGCGTTCGCCGAGCTCGGCGTCGAGGTCACCGTCCACGCCGGCCATGTGGCCGACGACGCCGGCCGCCAGTACGGCCTGTGGAATGTCGCCGCGTCCTGTCACCAGGACGAGCGCGGCCGCCGCGCCTGGCCCGAGCTGGTCCGCGAGCACGTCCGGCGCGTCCTGGCCAGCATGGACGCCCCCGACCCGTTCTCCGCGCTGACGCCCGACCAGGCGGCGGCGAGCACCTTCGTCCGGCTCTACGAGCGCGACGCCGTGCCGCGGCTCGACGGCTTCCCGCACCGCGAGTTCGCGCCCGGCCTGGTCGAGATGCTCGCGCTCGACCTGCCCGACACCGTCGCGGTCTACGACGAGTCGCGCGCCCAGCGGCTCGGCGGCGTCGACGCGCTGCGCGCCCACGGGCTCGCCAACCTCGACCGCCAGCCGGTCGAGCAGCTCGAGCGTCTCGACCTGCCGAGCGGTGGCAGCTTCCACGTGCTGCTGGGCGAGTCGGTCCACACCGCCAGCCGGGCGCTGCTCATGCCCCGGCTGGCCACCGAGCTCACCGGCCAGGAGGCCGGTCGCCACGGCTGGCTGCTCTGCGTCGCCAACCGCCACCAGCTCGCCTGGCACATGGTCCGCGACGCGTCGGTGGTCGGCGCGTTGCAGGCGATGGCCCGGTTCGCGGCGCTCGGCTTCGGCGACGCGCCGGGGCCGCTGAGCCCCAACGTCTACTGGTGGGACGGCTCCGGCTACGAGCAGCTCAGCCGGATCGACGACGACGGCGCGCTCGCGATCGTCGTCGGGCCGGCCTTCCAGGCGGTGCTCGACGAGCTCACCGGCGGTCGCTGAGCACGGTCGCGAGCAGCGCCAGCGCGACCACCTGCGCCGCGGCGACGACCGCCGTCAGCACGCCCACGTGACGGGTCACCAGCGCGCCGGCGAGCCCGCCGCCGACGATCGCGCCGATGCCCTGGACGGCCGCGAACACGCCGTACCCGGTGGCCCGGCGCGACGGCGGCACCACGGCCGCCACCTGGGCCTTGACCGTCGAGTCGAGGACGCCGGTCGCGACGCCCCACAGTGCGACGCCGGCCAGCACCACCCCGACCGAGCCCGCGAAGACCAGGGGCGGGAGCGCCGCCACGAGCACCGGGACGACGAGCAGCACCCGCGCGCCCCAGCGGTCAAAGAGCACGCCGGTGCCGAGCGCCGCTACCGCGCCCGCTGCCATCGCCAGCGCGTAGACGACCGGTGCGGCGGCGATCGGGATCAGGCCGTCCTCGACGAAGCGGTAGGAGATCACGCCGAAGGTCATCAGCCCGGCCGTCGCCAGCGCTGCGGCCGTCGAGAACAGGTGGAAGCGGGCCGGCAGGTCGATGCCCACCGCGGCGCCGAGCCCCCGTCGTACCGGACGTTCGGGTCGCTCCGAGGCCGTTTCGGCGACCGCATCGTCCGGTACGTCGGGAGCGGTGATGGTCGGAGCCCGGCGGGCCAGCTGGGCGAGCATCAGCAGCGACAGCGCGCCGGGGATCGCCAGCACCGCGAAGCCCGGCCACAGCATGCCGGTGAGCGCGGTGACGCCGGCGACGGTGAGCGGTCCGGAGAAGGCGCCGACCTGGTCGAGCGCCTTGTGGACGCCGAACGCCCGGCCCATGCTGCCGCCGGCCGCGACCCGCGCCAGCAGCGCCGACTTGGCGGGGCTGCGGATCGCCTTGCCGGTGCGCTCGCCGAGGATCAGGACGGCGGCGACCACGACGCCCGCCGTCCCGAGGGCGGGGGCGACGGCCAGCAGCGGCACGCAGAGCGCGGTCAGGCCGTAGCCGAGCACGGTCAGCCGCCAGTGCCGGCCGCTCCGGTCGGCCCACGGGCCGGTGTAGAGCCGCAGCAGCAGCGCCATCGCCTCGCCGGCGCCGGTGACCAGTCCGACCACGACCGCGGACGCGCCGAGCGAGCCGAGATAGGGCCCGGAGATCGAGCGCATGCCCTCGTAGACCATGTCGGCCAGGAGGCTGACCAGGCCGAAGGCGACGACGGTCCGCCAGGGCGACCAGGTCGGCAGGACGGTGGTGCTCACCTCACGATCCTCGCAGGGACCCGGCTGCGCGCCGCGGATCCGGGGTACTTGTGCTGGGTGTCGCCCGGCGGACTGCGAGGGGGCCATGGAGAGACGTACCGTCGGGGTCGAGGAGGAGCTGCTGCTCCTCGATCCCGCGACCCGTGAGCCCGCACCGCGGGCGGAGCAGGCGCTGTCGTACGCCCGCGCGCACACCGAGGACGGGCCTCCCGACGAGCTCGACCACGAGCTCTTCCAGCACCAGATCGAGACCCGGACTCCCCCTGTCGACGACATCGCCGAGCTGCGCCGGCACGTCCTGCACGGCCGGGAGCGGGCGGCACGGGCCGCCGAGCAGTCGGGACTGGTCACCGCGGCCACGGGCGCGGCGCCGCTGCGCGGGGGCGACCCGCAGACCACCCGCGACGACCGCTACCTGACCATGGTCGCGACGTACGGCGAGGTGGCGCGGCCCGGCGGGACGTGCGGGCTGCACGTCCACGTCGCGATCGGCTCGGACGAGGAGGGGGTCCGCGCGATCGACGCGATCACGCCGTGGCTGCCGGTGCTGCTGGCGATGAGCGCCAACTCGCCGTACTTCCACGGGCGCGACACGGGCTACGCTTCGTGGCGTTCCCAGGCGTGGACGCAGTGGCCGAGCGCCGGGCCGACCGACGCCTTCGGCTCGGCCGAGGGCTACCGCGAGGCCAGCCGGCGGCTGATCGCGTCGGGGGCCGCGATGGACCCCGGGATGCTCTACTACGACGCCCGGCTCTCGCAGAGCTATCCGACCGTCGAGGTCCGGATCAGCGACGTGTGCACCGACCCGGACGAGACCGCGCTGATCGCCGCGCTGGTGCGCGCACTGGTCGACCGGGCCCTGGCCGGCCCGCCGGACACGCCCACCTGGCGGGCCGAGCTGCTGCGCGCCGCGCGCTGGCGGGCCGCGCGTTACGGGCTCTGCGACCGGCTCCTCGCTCCGGAGACCGGCGACCCCGAGCCGGCGCGCGACGTCGTCCGGCGGCTGGTGGAGCGGGTCGGCGACCACCTCACGGCCAATGGCGACCGCGAGCTCGTGGACGCCGTCGTACCGCGGACGCTCGCGCTCGGCGGCGCGGCGCGTCAGCGGGCGGCGTACGAGCGCAGCGGCAGCATGGCGGAGGTGGTGGACGACCTGGTCGCCCGCACCAACGCCGCGTGGCAGCGGGTCAGTGGCTGACGCCCCAGACGAAGCCGAAGATGCCGGCGGCGACGCCGAGGCCGACGATCACCCACAGGGAGATCCAGGCCAGGCTGTGCATGCCGTGCTGGTAGTGGTTCTCGGAGAAGCCGGGGAACTGGTCGGCGTTGATCTCGCTCATCGCGTCGCCCTTCTCATCGTCGTGCTGATCCTGCACGAACGCACGCTACTCCATCTCGGCGCGCTCGGAGGGGGATGACGACGGCCCGCCTCCCAGCGCGGAGACGGGCCGTCGAACGAGCTCGGTCAGCTGGTCACTTGTAGTCGACCTGCATCTCCTTGATCGCGTTGAGCCAGCCCGAGCGCAGGCGGCGCGGCTCGCCCGCGAGCTTGATGTCGGCGGCCAGGTCGGCGAGCGCGTTGAAGATCAGGTTGATCTGCAGCCGGGCCAGGTTGGCGCCGAGGCAGTAGTGCGCGCCGTGGCCGCCGAAGGCGACGTGGGGGTTGTTCTCACGCTTGATGTCGAACCTGAACGGGTCCTCGAAGACGGTGTCGTCGAAGTTGGCCGAGGCGTAGAAGAGGCCGACGCGGTCGCCCTTCTTGATCTTCTGGCCGGCCAGCTCGGTGTCCTGCTTGGCGGTGCGCTGGAAGACGGTGACGGGGGTCGCCCAACGGACGATCTCGTCGATGGCCGTCTCGGGGCGCTCCTGCTTCCACAGCTCCCACTGGTCGGGGTGCTCGAAGAAGGCGTGCATGCCGTGCGTGGTGGCGTTGCGGGTGGTCTCGTTGCCCGCGACGGTCAGCAGGATGACGAAGAAGCCGAACTCGTCGTTGGTGAGCGCACCGTGGTCGTCGTCCTGGCCGACGCTGATCAGCTTGGTGACGATGTCGTCCTGCGGGTTGGCGCGACGCTCGTTGGCGAGCTGGTCGAAGTAGCCGAGGATCTCCATCGAGGCGATGGCCGGGTCGGCGCCGATCTCCGGGTCGTCGTACCCCATCATCTGGTTCGACCACTCGAAGAGCTTCTTGCGGTCCTCCTGCGGGACGCCGAGGAAGTCGGCGATCGCCTGCAGCGGGAGCTCGGCCGCGATCTCCTCGACGAAGTCGCCGCTGCCCTTGGCGACGGCCTGCTCGACGATCTCGTAGGCGCGGTCCTTGAGCGCCTGCTTGAGCGAGGCGATGACGCGCGGGGTGAAGCCGCGGGAGACGATGCCGCGCATCTTGGTGTGGGACGGCGGGTCGTGGTGGATCAGCATCGCGCGCTGGACCTCGACCTGGTCGCGGGTCATGTCCGGGGCGAACCGGATGATGACGCCGTTCTCCATGGCCGACCAGTTGTCGTTGTCCTTGGACACCTGGCGGACCTCGGCGTGCCGGGTGCACGCCCAGTAGCCGGTGTCGAGGAAGCCGGCCCGCGCCTCCGGGACCTGCTCGATCCAGCGGATCGGCTCGCTCTCGCGCAGCGCGCGGAACTGCTCGTGCGGCAGGGCCACTTCGTTGATGTCGGGATCGGTGGGATCCCAACCCGTCGGGATGAGGAGCTCGGTCACGCGCTGAGCCTTTCGCTGCGGCTGATGGGGGTGAAACACGTTCTACAGGGGCTACCGTACAAAGCATCGCGCGATTACGAAAGGGTTTCGTTAAGCCTTTTCGACTGGGTGGGATGGTGCGTAGAACGTGTTCTAGTTCGGTGCTACCGTGACGGCCATGGGAACTCCCGTCATCGTCGAAGCGGTCCGCACTCCCCTCGGCAAGCGCAAGGGCTGGCTCGCCGGCCTGCACCCCGCGCAGACCTTGGGCTTCATCCAGGCCGAGGTGCTGCGCCGCGCCGGCGTCGACCCGGCCCTCGTCGAGCAGGTCATCGGCGGCTGCGTCACCCAAGCCGGTGAGCAGTCGAACGACGCCGTCCGCCGGGCCTGGCTGTACGCCGGCCTCCCCCAGGCCACCGCCGGCACCGCCCTCGACGCCCAGTGCGGCTCCGGCCAGCAGGCCACCCACCTGGTCAACGACATGGTCGCCGCCGGCACCATCGACGTCGGCATCGCCTGCGGCGTCGAGATGATGTCGCGCATCCCGCTCGGCGCGAACGTCCCCCCGGGCATGGGCGACCCCCGCCCCGCCGACTGGACCATCGACATGCCCAACCAGTTCGAGGCCGCCGACCGGATCGCCCGCCACCGCGGCATCACCCGCGCCGACCTCGAGGCCTTCGGCCTCGCCTCGCAGGAGAAGGCCGCCGTGGCCGTCGCCGAGGGCCGGTTCAAGCGCGAGATCGCCGCCATCGAGGCGCCCGTCCTCGACGCCGACGGCAACCCGACCGGCGAGACCCGCGTGATCGACAGCGACCAGGGCCTGCGTGCGACCACGGCGGAAGGTCTCGCCGGCCTCACGTCCGTGCTTCCGGACGGCCTGCACACCGCCGGCACGTCGTCCCAGATCTCCGACGGCGCCGCGGCGCTGCTCATCATGGACTCCGACAAGGCCAAGGCCCTCGGCCTCACCCCGCGCGCGCGGATCGTCTCGCAGTGCCTCGTCGGCTCCGACCCTTACTTCCACCTCGACGGCCCCATCGACGCCACCCAGCGCGTGCTCGACCGGACCGGCATGGCGATCAGCGACTTCGACCTGTTCGAGGTCAACGAGGCGTTCGCCTCCGTGGTGCTGTCGTGGGCCGGCGTGCACGGCGTCGACCTGGACAAGGTCAACGTCAACGGCGGCGCGATCGCGCTCGGCCACCCGGTGGGTGCGACCGGCGTTCGACTGATCACGACGGCGCTGCACGAGCTGGAGCGGCGGGATCAGTCGACGGCGCTGATCTCGATGTGTGCGGGTGGGGCGATGGCGACGGGGACGGTCATCGAGCGGATCTGATCTGTCTCACGGGCTGTCTCGAAAACTGCGGTTTGGGACCAAACCGCAACGGTTTCGCTGCGGTTCGTGACCAACCGACGTCCGTTCCACCCCGTCCGTGGAGTCGTGTGCCTGAGAACCCGCCCACAGGCGGTCTCAGGCACACGACTCTCCACCAGCCAGCACCCACTGCGGTTTGGGACCAAACCGCAACACTTTCCTAGCGAAAGTCCCGTGACGACTGCCGGGCCTGCAGCGCGTCCCCGGTGCCCGGCAGGACGACGTCCAGCGGCTCGACCCGGTCGGCCAGCAGGTTCGTCACCCCGTCCTGCCGCTCGACCTTCCCGCGGATCACCACCGCCACCCGGTTGCGCGCGGCCTGCCGGTGCGCGCGCATCACGCCCTGCGAGCAGATGACGTTGAGCATCCCGGTCTCGTCCTCGAGGTTGAGGAAGGTGACGCCGCCGGCGGTGCCCGGCCGCTGCCGGTGGGTGATCATCCCGGCGACGTGGACCCGCCGCCCCGGCGTGACGCCGGGCAGGGCGCCGACCGCCAGGATCCCGGCGGCGTTCAGCGTCTCGCGGAAGTGCTGGACCGGGTGGAGGTCGGTCGAGATCCGTGTCGCCCACAGGTCGGCGAGGGTCACCTCGAAGTCCGACATCGCGGGCAGCGTCGGCGCGCTCGGCGCGGGGGTGCTGCCGGGGAGCTGGCCGTCGCTCTCGGCATAGCCGGCCATCCACAGCGCCTGCCGCCGGTCGAGCCCGAAGCAGTCGAGGGCACCCGCGGTGGCCAGCGCCTCGAGCTGGGCCGAAGTGAGGGCGGCACGGCGGGACAGGTCGCGGATGTCGGCGTACGGCGTCTCCTCGCGCGCCGCGACGATCCGCGCGGCGAGCTCGCTGCCGATCCCCTTGACGGCGTCGAGGCCGAGGCGGACGGCGAGCCCGTCGTCGTAGCGGAGCGGGTCGGCGCCGCTCGGCGGGCACGGCTCGAGGCCGGCGCGGGCATCGGAGCGCTCGAGGTCGGGGCGCAGGACGGTGACGCCGTGGCGGCGGGCGTCGGCGACCAGGGACTGCGGTGAATAGAAGCCCATCGGCTGGTTGCGCAGCAGCCCGGCGAGGAAGGCCGCCGGATAGCGCAGCTTGAACCAGGACGACGCGTAGACGAGCAGCGCGAAGCTGAGCGCGTGGGACTCGGCGAAGCCGAAGCCGGCGAAGGACAGGATCTTCACGTAGATGCCGTCGGCCTGCTCGCCGGTGATCCCCTTGGCGGCCATCCCGGCGTACAGCTTGTCCTTGACCTTCTCGATCCGCTCGACACCGCGCTTGGAGCCCATCGCCCGGCGCAGCAGGTCGGCGTCGTCGGCGGTGCAGTCGCCGAGCGCGACCGCCATCTGCATCAGCTGCTCCTGGAAGAGGGGTACGCCGAGCGTCCGCTCGAGGATCGGCTCCAGGGAGGGATGGTCGTAGGCGACCTTCTCGCGGCCGGTCTTGCGCCGGATGTAGGGGTGCACCGCACCGCCCTGGATCGGGCCGGGGCGGATCAGGGCGATCTCGATGGCGAGCTGGTAGAAGCTGTCGGGCTTGAGCCGCGGGAGGGTCCCGATCTGGGCCCGGGACTCGACCTGGAAGACACCGATCGAGTCGGCGCGGCACAGCATCTCGTAGACCTCGGGCTCCTCCTTGGGGATGGTGTCGAGGGTCCAGCGGGTGCCGAGGTGCTCGTCGACGAGCCGCATCATGTGGTCGAGCGCGCCGAGCATCCCGAGCCCGAGCAGGTCGAACTTCACCAGCCCCATCGACTCGCAGCCGTCCTTGTCCCACTGCAGCACGGTCCGGTCGGGCATCCGGGCCTTCTCGATCGGGCACACCTCGCCGATCGGGCGCTCGGTGAGCACCATCCCGCCGGAGTGGATGCCGAGGTGGCGCGGGGCGCCCATCAGCTCCTCGGCGAGCTCGACGACCTGCTCGGGGATGCCGAGCCCCTCCTCGACGGTGCTCCCCCAGCCGTCGATCTGCTTCGACCACGCGTCCTGCTGACCCGGCGAGAAGCCGAGCGCCTTGGCCGCGTCGCGAACCGCCATCCGCGGCCGATAGCTCACCACATTGCAGACCTGCGCGGCATTGCGGCGCCCGTAGGTGTCGTAGACCCACTGGATCACCTCCTCGCGGCGGTCGGAGTCGAAGTCGACGTCGATGTCGGGCTCCTCCTCGCGGTGCTGGGAGATGAACCGCTCGAACGGCAGGTTGTAGAAGACCGAGTCGATCGCGGTGATGCCGAGCGCGTAGCAGACCGCCGAGCTGGCCGCCGATCCCCTGCCCTGGCACAGGATCCCCTCGCCGCGGGCGAAGGCGACGATGTCGTGGACGATGATGAAGTAGCCGGCGAAGTCCTTCGCCAGGATCACCCGCATCTCCTTCTCGACCCGCTCGCGCGCCGCGGCCGCGTGCGGCTCGTGGGCGTAGCGCCGCGCGAAGCCCTCCTCGACCAGGGCGCGCAGGTGCTCGCCCGCCGTCCGACCCTCGGGGATGCCCTGCTTGGGCAGCCGGGGCGACGCCCGGCGCAGGTCGAAGGCCAGCTCGTCGGCGAGGACGACGGAGCGTCGTACGGCGTCGGGGCGGTGGGCGAACCGGTGCAGCATCTCGTCGCCACTGCGCAGGTAGGCGCCGCCGGACAGGTCGAGCCAGCCGTCGAGCTCGGCGATGCTGCGCCGCGCGCGGACGGCGGCCATCGCCGCGGCGAGCCGGCGCTGGCCGGGGGTCGCGAGGTGGACGTTGCCGGTGGCGAGGACCGGCAGGCCGCGGTCGTCGGCGATCCGGGCGAGCAGGTCGTTGTCCTCCTCGCCGCCGGGCAGGTCGCTGGCGATCAGCTCGACGACGACGTGCTCGCGGCCGAACCGGTCGACCAGCGCGTCGAGGGCGCCCGCCGCGCCGATCGGGCCGTCGTCGCGCAGCGCCTGGCGGACGGCGCCCTTGCGGCAGCCGGTGAGCACCAGCCAGTGCCCGCGCCCCCGCTCCGCGAGCTCGTCGAGGTCGTGCGCCGGGCTGCCCTTCTCGGGCGCGCGCAGCCCTGCCTCGGTGATCGCGCCGGCGAGCCGGTGGTAGCCCTCGACCCCGCGCGCGAGGACCAGCAGGTGGCTGCCCTCCGGGTCGGGGATGCCGTTCTGCGGGCGGATCACGTCGAGGGTCAGCTCGGCGCCGTAGACCGTGCTCTGGCCGTAGTCGGTGCCCGCCTCGGCGAACAGCGGCGCGCCCGCGAAGCCGTCGTGATCGGTGAGCGCGAGCGCCGACAGACCGAGCCGGACGCTCTCCTTGACCAGGTCGCCGGGCGAGCTGGCGCCGTCGAGGAAGCTGAAGTGGCTGTGGCAGTGGAGCTCGGCGTACGGCGTCGCGCCGTCGGGCCGCACGATCGCCTCGGGCGCGGCCCGCGGCTGCTTGCGCCGGGAGACCGGCGCCTCCGGCGCCGGCGCGCGACCGGAGAGTCGTCGCTCGAGCTCGGCCCACGGGACCGGCGGGTTGTTCCAGCCCATCACTCCATCGTATTCGAACGCCTGTTCGATGCCAACGGGTGGCCCTACGCTTCCTCGGTGACGTCGCCCGGCCCCGCCGCCCCCGACCCCGCCGCCCCCGACCCCGCGGCCTCCGACCCCGTGGCCGCCGCCCACGCCCAGACGGCCCACCCGATCCGCCTCGAGTGGGGGCCGACGGGCGGCGCGGCGGTGAGCGCCGGCGCGGACATCGCGGTCGTCGTCGACGTGCTGTCGTTCACCACCACGCTGACCATCGCGACCGCCCGCGGCACCCACGTCCACCCGTTCGCCTGGAAGGACGCGCGGGCGGCGGCCTACGCCCGCGCGCACGACGCGGTCCTCGCCGTGGGCCGGCTCGAGGCGCGCGGGCTCGCCGCACCACCGCCCAGCCTGTCGCCCGCCCAGCTCCTCGACAGCGCGCCGGTCCCCCGCCTGGTGCTGCCCTCGCCCAACGGCTCGTCGGTCTGCGCCGCCCTCCGCGCCACCGACCCGGACCTGCTCGTCGTCGGCGCGTCCGTGCGCAACCGGCGCGCGGTCGCGGCCTGGCTGTCCCCGCGGATCGCCGCCGGCGCCACCGTCGCCCTCGTCCCGGCCGGCGAGCGCTGGCCCGACGGCAGCCTCCGGCCGGCGGTCGAGGACCTGTGGGGCGCGGGCGCCGTCCTCGACGCGCTCGCCCCGGGCCACGCCCTCGGCGCGGAGGCACTGCATGCTCGCGCGGCCTTCCGCGCCATCGCGGACGACGTCGCCGGCGCACTACACGACTGCGCGAGCGGACGCGAGCTGATCGGGATCGGGTTCGCGGCCGACGTCGCGGCCGCGGCCGACGTGGACGCGGACGACGTCGTGCCGCTGCTCGGGGAGGACGGCTTCGAGGCCGCTCGGTGACGTACCTGATCAGATACAATCCCCTCATGGGAGCAGCTGCCGTCGTACGCCGCATCCTGGAGCAGTCCGGGATGACGAAGTCCCGTCTCGCAGCCGAGGCAGGAGTCAGCCGAGCCCAGCTCGACCGCTACCTCTCCGGACGCACACAGCCCGGCTACGAGCAGCTCGCCCGCCTCGCCGACGCCGCCGGCTTCGACCTCGAGGTCGACCTGCGGCCCCAGCCGAGGCCGTTCCCCGAGGACCTGCTCCTCGTCCTGGAGTTCGGCGAGACCTTCGAGACCAAGCCGCCCAAGCCCCTGATCAACCTCGGCCCCGTCTGGCGCGAGGCGGCACGGAGGCGCGAGGCGATCGCCGCCCATGGCTGAGCCGGCGACGATCGGGCGCTATGAGCCGCTGCTCATGCGGCGGCTCGTCGCCGTCCATGATGCGCTCGACCGCGCGGGGTTCGCGCACGCGCTCGGCGGCGCGCTCGCGCTCGCGGTGCACGTGAAGGAGCCGCGCTTCACCAAGGACATCGACCTCAACATCCTCGCCGACGCCTCCCATCCCGAGCCGCTGCTCGCATGTCTCCCCGACGAGATCGCGGTTCCGGCGTCGGCCGCCCCGGCGATCCGGCGCGACCAGCAGGTACGCCTGACCTGGCCCGACCCCGCGACGCCGGTCGACCTCTTCTTCCCCGCCGATCCGGACTTCCACCGGATGGTGACCGATCGCGCGACGCCCTTCCGGTTCGGCAGCGCCGACATACCGGTGATGACCGCGACCGACCTGATGGTCTTCAAGATGCTGTTCGACCGAACCAAGGACTGGGCCGACATCGAGAGCCTCCTGGAGGCGGACGCCGGTGATCCCGCCGAGGCTGCGCAATGGATCGAGCGGTTCCTCGGCCCGGATGCTCCGCAGATCGGCCGGCTGGCCCGCACCCGCGAAGAGCTCGGGACCTGAGTCCGCTCAGTCCAGCAGCCGCGCGATCTCGGCCAGCACACCCTTGCGGTTCTTGCCGGCGACCTCCCGGTCACGCACCCGCCGCAGCTCCTTCGCGCTGAGCCCGGCCAGCCGCGGCTTCACCTGCGCGACCGTCAGCTCGTCGAGGTCGAGCAGCGGGTCGGCCACCGTCGCCTCAGCCGCAGCCTCGGCCGCAGACTCGGCCCGAGACTCCGGCGGAGACTCGGCGCCGCCGCGGCGGCCCGTGACCAGCTTCGGCGCCTGCAGCACGGTCTCGACGACCAGGCCCGCGGTCGCGCGGACCGGCCCGAGCACCTTGCGCGACTCCATGGAGACCGAGTCGAGGACCTGGAGCAGGGCGTGCGAGTAGGCCTTGCCGGCGCTCACCAGCTGTCCGATCAGGTGGTCGGCCTCGGCGCGGGAGAGCGTGCCGCGGGCGACCATGTCGTCCATCAGCTCCTGCAGCCGGGTCACCTGGATGGTGACGCTGTGCTCGAGCGCGCCGTGCAGCGCCCGGAGGTTCCGGGTGATCAGCTCGGCCGGGTTCACCGTCTTGCCCATGGGCGTCTCCCGTCGTCCTCAGCAGATTAACGCCGCAAGGGGCTAGCGCGGCAGACCCAGGATCCGCTCCCCCGCGACATTGCGGAGGATCTGGGTGGTGCCGCCGGCGATGGAGAGGCAGCGGGTGTTGAACTGCTCCCAGATGTCGGCGGCGAGCGCGTCGCCGGAGGTCTTGTCGATACCGTCCAGGACGGCGAGCGCGTCGCCCTGCAGCTCGACGACCAGCTCGGAGGAGTCCTGCCGGCTGCGGACGCCGAGCAGCTTCGCGACGCTCGACTCGACGCCGGGGCCGTGGCCGCCGAGGGCGCGCAGCGTGGTACGGACGCCGAGCAGCCCGCAGACCGTGGCGAGGGCGACCTGGCGGCCGACCTTGGCCCGCTCCACGGCGCCGAGGTCACGGGTGGCGGCGAGCTCAACGGCCCGCTCCACGCTCTTGGTCAGCCGGGCGCTGGCCATCGCGACGCGCTCGTTGGCGAGCGTCGTCCGGGCCAGCTTCCAGCCGTCGCCCGGCTCAGCGACGACACACTCGTCGGGCACGAAGACGTCGTCGAGAAAGACCTCGTTGAACAGCGCCTCGCCGGTGATCTCGCGCAGCGGCCGGACCTCGATGCCCGCGGCGCGCATGTCGACGAGGAAGTAGGTGATCCCCTTGTGCTGCAGGACGTCGGCGTCGGTCCGGGCCAGGCAGATGCCCCAGTCGGCGCGCTCGGCGACCGACGTCCACACCTTCTGGCCGGTCAGCGACCAGCCGCCCTCGACGCGCACCGCGCGGGTGCGCAGCGAGGCGAGGTCGGAGCCGGAGCCCGGCTCCGAGAACAGCTGGCACCAGGTCAGCTCGCCCAGCAGCGAGGGCCGCACGAAGCGCTCGCGCTGCGCGTCGGTGCCGTGGGCGAGGATGGTCGGGACCGCCCAGCCGGCGATCACCAGGTCCGGGCGGACGACGCCCGCCCGGCCGAGCTCCTGGTCGATGACGATCTGCGTGGTCGCGTCCGCGCCCAGCCCGTACGGCGTGGGCCAGTGCGGCGTCAGGTAGCCCGCGGCCACCAGCGCCTCCCGCTGCTCGTCGGCCGGCAGGCCAGCGATCCGCTCGGCGGTGGCGCGCGCGTCGGGGCGGATCGCCTCGTCGCGGCCCTCCAGGTCGACGGCCACCTGGCGGCGGACGCCCTTGACGGCTGCGGCGGTGACCCGCTCGGCGGCAGTGTCGGCCGAGCCGACCAGCGCGCGCAGGGTCAGCGCCCGGCGCAGGTAGAGGTGGGCGTCGTGCTCGTAGGTGAAGCCGATGCCGCCCAGGATCTGGATACAGCTCTTCGCGACCTCGACCGCGCCGTCGAAGCAGGTCACCTGCGCGACGTCGACCGCGAACGCCCACTGCTCGGCATCGTCCGCATCCGCGGCGACCGCGGCGTCCCAGGCGGCGGCGGTGACCGACTCGGCGGTCTCCAGCATCTGCGCGCAGAGGTGCTTGATCGCCTGGAAGGCGCCGATCTTCTGGCCGAACTGCTCGCGGACCTTCGCGTAGTCGACCGCCGTCTCGAGGCACCAGCGCGCCACGCCCGCCGCCTCGGCGGCCGCGAGGGTCACGGCGAGCAGCCGTCGGCGCTCGTCACCAGCGTCACCAGCGTCGCCAGTGCCGCCGGCGCCGGAGACCCGCGCGTGCCGGGCGCTCAGGTCGATGCCGACCTCGGGGGCGAGGTCGCCGGCGTCGAGCACCAGGGCCTCGGTGGCGTTGCCGCCGTCCCAGACCACGCCACCGGGGCGGACCTGGACGCCGTACCGGCCCGGGGTGCCGGTCAGCAGCGAGCCGAGCGACGCCCCGAGCAGCCCACCGGGCACCAGCTCGTGGGCGCACGCCTCGAGCGCGACCGCCTGGTCGAGCACCGTGCCGCCACCGCCGCCGGCCGACTCGGGGACCGCGATCGCCGCGATGCCCATCTCGTCGGCCGCGGTCCAGATCGCGGCGAAGCCCGCGCTCGCGTCACCCTCGGCGGCGCGCACGGCCTCCAGCGGGGACAGGCTCGCCGCCCACTTGCGCAGGCTGTCGGCGAGCTCGACCTGCTCGTCGCTGATCCCGATCGACATGGTGCTCCTCTAGAACTAGAACGCGTTCTAACCCTACTAGAGTGAGCGGGTGACCGACACCATGCCGTCCGCCCTGCTGGACCACGCCCGCGCCGCGAAGGGCTTCATGCCCGAGGACGAGGGCGCGCTGCTGCACCGGATCGCGCTCGAACGACTCCCTCACGGGCCCGCGCTCGAGGTCGGCACGTACTGCGGCAAGTCCGGCATCTACCTCGGCGCCGCCGCGCAGCAGGTCAGCGCCGCGACCGGCGAGACCGCCGTCGTGTTCACCGTCGACCACCACCGCGGCTCGGAGGAGAACCAGGCCGGGTGGGAGCACCACGACAGCAGCGTCGTCGACCCCGAGTTCGGGCTGATGGACACGCTCGGCCAGTTCCGCAAGAACATCGCCCGCGCCGGCCTCGAGGACCACGTGATCGCGGTCGTCGGGCAGTCCACGTCCGTCGCGCGGCACTGGCGCACGCCGCTGTCGCTGCTGTTCATCGACGGCGGCCACGGCGAGCAGCCCGCCCGCGACGACTTCGCGGGCTGGGCGCACTGGGTCGACCACGGCGGCTACCTCGCCATCCACGACGTCTTCCCCGACCCCGCGGACGGCGGGCGGCCGCCGTACGAGCTGATCTATCTGCCCGCGCTGGCGAGCGGGCAGTTCACGGAGGTCGCCGTCACCGGCTCCCTCCGTGTCCTGCAGCGCACCTCAGGAGCGGCTGGCGACCCGCTCGGCTAGATCTCCCGACGGACAGTCGCACTCGAGGGCGATCTCGTCGAAGTGCGGCGCGAGCGACGTGCCGCGCATGATCCCCGAGCCCGGGGTCGCGTGACCGTAGGTCTCGCCCAGCGCGTCGACGGCGAGCAGCACGGCAGCAGCGGTGTACGTCGTGTGCTCGTGCGGCCAGTGCACGTCGCGCGGCTCGTCGTCGGGCGCCGGGCGGGTCGGGTCGGCGTAGACCCAGCCGGTCCAGTAGCGGCCGTCGTCCTCGCGCAGGTGCTGCATGTCGGTGACCAGTCTCAGCGCGCGCTGGTGGTCGCCGATCGCGTCGAGGGCCATCGCGAGCTCGCAGGTCTCGGCGCCGGTCACCCACGGGTTGGTGTCGACGCAGTGGATGCCGAGGCCCGGCACGACGAAGTCGTCCCAGCGCCGCGCGATCAGCTCACGCGCCGCGTCGCCGCGGACCGCGCCGCCGAGGACCGGGTAGTACCAGTCCATCGAGTACGTCGACTTGTCGGCGAACCGGTCGGGGTGCGAGCGCACCGCGTGGCCCAGCCGGCCGCCGGCGAGCTCCCACTCCGGCTGCGGGTCGTCCATCAGGTCGGCGAGCGCGACGCCCGCGCGCAGCGAGTGGTAGATGCTCGCGTTGCCGGTCAGCAGGCAGAAGTCGTCGACCGGCGTCCAGCGGATGCCGCCGAAGGGCTCCTGCAGCGAGACCACGAAGTCGAGGCCGGCGCGCACGGACGGCCAGTAGCGCTCGACGAAGCGGATGTCGCGGCGCACCAGCCAGTGGTGCCACAGCCCCACCGCGAAGTAGGCCGACATGTTGACCTCGCCGCGCTCGTCGTCGGCCACACCGTCGACGATCTTCATCGGCCACGAGCCGTCGGCCCGCTGCATCGTCGGGATCCAGGCGTAGGCCCGCTCGGCCGCCTCGACCTGGCCGCCGATGAGCATCGCCATCGCGGCCTCGACGTGGTTCCAGATGTCGACGTGCTCGCCCGTCGTCCACGGGACGGCGCCCCACGGCTCCTGCATCGCCGCGATCGCGGCCGCGGTGTCGGCGACCTGCTGCGCCGTGAGGACCCCGTCGACGTAGGGCAGGCGCGAGAGCGCGACCTCGGGAACGGCCGTCATGCGGCGTCCGGCTTGCGGAAGTAGAGCACCATCGACTTGCCGATCATCGGGTCGAGGACCTTGCCGGCGAGCTGGAGCGTCTTGGGCTGCTTCATGATCTCCCAGACCAGCAGCTTGTGATAGGCCTTCGCGAGCGGGTGGCTGTCGTTGTCGACGCCGACCGCGCACTTGATCCACCAGTACGGCGCGTGCAGGCCGTGGGTGTAGCTCTTGCCCTCGAACAGCATCGCCTCGCCGGGCGTGCCGTCGTTGAACCGACCGCCCTTGGTGACCTTGTCGATCAGCTCGTGGTCGGTGTAGATGCGGATGTGGCCGCCCTCGGCGTTGTGATAGTCGGCCGAGAGGCGCCAGTTGATGACCTCGGGCAGCCAGCGGGGCACGGTGACCGCGAGGGTGCCGCCCGGGCGCAGCACGCGGATCAGCTCGCGGATCGCCGCAACGTCGTCGTGGATGTGCTCGAGCACCTCGGAGCAGACGATCCGGTCGAACTCGTCGTCGGCGAAGGGCAGCGCGAGCGCGTCGCCCTGCTTGACGTCGGCCTCGGCGCCCTCGGGCACCTCGCCGGCTTCCTTCATCGCGACGAAGAGGTTGCGGACGCCCTCGAGCTCGTCGGCGTCGAGGTCGAACGCGATCACGTCGGCGCCACGCCGGTACATCTCGAAGCTGTGCCGCCCCGCGCCCGCGCCCATGTCGAGGACGCGGTCGCCGGCCTGGAGGCCGAGCCGGTCGAAGTCAACGGTCAGCATCTGGTCAGTTCTCCTTCGTCGCGGTCTCGGCGGCGTGGTCCGCGATGACCTTCTCGTAGGCCGCGGCGACCTTCACGGCCACGGCCTTCCAGCTGAACTGCTCCTCGACCCGCTTGCGGCCCGCGGCGCCCATCCGGGCCCGGCGCTCGGGGTCGTCGAGCATCCGCTCCAGCGCGTGCAGCAGCTCGCCGACGTCGCCGGGGGTGACCAGGTCGGCGCACTCGCCGTCCTCGCCCACGACCTCGGGGATCGCGCCGGCGCGGGAGACGATGAGCGGCGTCGCGCAGGCCATCATCTCGGCGGTCGGCAGCGAGAAGCCCTCGTAGAGCGAGGGCACGCAGGCGACCTCGGCGGAGCCCATCAGCTCGACCAGCTCGTCGTCGGTGAGCCCGTGCGCGAAGCGGACGGCGTCGCCGATGCCCAGCTTCTCGATGAGCTTCTCGGTGCGGCCGCCGGCGACCGGGCGGGTGACCAGCACCAGCTCGACGTCGCGCTCGGTGCGCAGCTTGGCGAACGCCTCGAGCAGGGTCGCGATGCCCTTCATCGGGGCGTCGGCGCTCGCCATCGCCATGATCCGGCCGGGCACGCGCGGCTTGGACGGGGGCACGAAGTTGTCGTCGACGCCGAGCAGGATGACCTGCATCTTGGCGGGGTCGACGCCGAAGTCGCGGGCGATGTCGCGCTTGGACGCCTCGGACGGCGTCATGATCGCCCGCACCCGCTGTGCGACATAGGCCTGCATCCGCAGGAAGCCGTACCAGCGGCGCAGCGTGAGCTTGCGCCACGGGTTCTTGGTCTGCGCCAGGTCGATGCGCCGGTCGAAGGTGATCGGGTGGTGGATCGTGGTGATCATCGGGATGCCCGCGGCCTTCTCGACGTCGAGCATCCCGTGGCCCAGCACCTGGTTGTCGTGGGCGATGTCGAAGTCGCCCTTGCGCTCGGCCAGCACCTTGACGATGCGGCGCGAGAAGGTGCGCGGCTCGGGGAACCCGGCCAGACACATGATGAGGAACTCCTGGACGTCGATCCAGTCGCGGAACTCGCGCAGCTTGGGCACCCGGAACGGGTCGGGCTCGCGGTAGAGGTCGAGGCTCGGGACCTTGGTGAGGGCCACGCCCTCGTCGAGCTCGGGGTACGGCTGGCCGGAGAACACCTCGACGGTGTGGCCGAGCCGGGTCAGCTCACGGCTGAGGTGGCGAAGGTAGACACCCTGCCCACCGACGTGCGTCTTGCTGCGATAGGACAGCATTGCGATCCGCATCCGGATCTCCTCCCTGCTGGGTCGTGCTGGGCTCTGGGGCCTGGCTCACTTACTCACTGAGTCGCGGCGCCGAGCTCGTCGAGCAGGGCCGAAACAAAACTGGAACGTGTTCCCAATTATGCGCTACCTGCAAGTAGCCTATCTGCTGGGTACCTGACGGCCCGCCTCATCGCACCACCCCAGGGGGAACCTCCGTGACCATCGCGAACTCGTCCACGTCGGACGACCTCGGCTCGGCCGCTCAGCGGGAGCGCCGCAAGCGGATCCTCGACGCGACGTACGAGCTCGCCCGGTCGGGCGGCTTCGACGCCGTCCAGATGCGGGCCGTGGCCGAGCAGGCCGACGTCGCCCTCGGCACGCTCTACCGCTACTTCCCGTCCAAGATCCACCTGCTCGTCTCCGCGCTCGGGCGCCAGTTCGAGGACGCCGCCGGCCGGATGCACGAGAAGGAGATCCCGGGCGACACGCCCGGCGACCGCGTGCTCTGGGTGCTCAAGTGGATGGCCCGCGGCATGCAGGGCGACCCCAAGCTCACCGAGGCCCTCACCCGTGCCTTCATGTTCGCCGACAGCAGCGTCGCCGCCGAGATCCACGTGGTCGGCATGGCGATGACCTCGATCGTCACCCACGCGATGCACGGCGGCACACCCGAGGACGGCGAGATCACCGACGAGGACGTCGCCATCGCGCGCGTCATCGGCGACGTGTGGCTCTCCGCCCTGGTGGCCTGGGTGACCGGCCGCTCCACGGCCGCCGAGACCGCGGCCCACATGGAGAAAGCCGTCCACCTGATTCTCCGCGATTGATCTGACCGACCCCGTTCGGGGCCGATCAGGCCCCGAACGCGTGCGTGGACGTGACGCCGCCGTCGACGGCGATCTCCGCGCCGTTGATGTACGACGACTCGTCGCTGGCCAGGAAGACGTAGACCGGCGCGATGTCGTCGGGCGTGCCGACGCGGCGCAGCGGCACCTTGCTGGCGCCGTACTCCATCGCGGCGTCGCCGCCGTGGACACGAGTCATCGGGGTGTCGATCATGCCGGGGTGCACCGAGTTGACCCGGATCCCCTTGGGGCCGAGCTCCATCGCAGCGCACTTGGTCATGCCGCGGATCGCCCACTTGGTGGCGGCGTACGCCGTGCACGACGGCATGCCGGCCAGGCCCTCGACGGACGAGGCGTTGATGATCGAGCCGCCGCCGTTCTTGCGCATGGTGCGGCTGACCGCCTGCATGCCGAGGAAGACGCCGAGCTGGTTCACCCGCCAGAGCAGCTCGACCTCCTCGGCGGGCATCCGCTCGATGTCGCCGAAGCGCAGGATGCCGGCGTTGTTGGCGAGCACGTCGACCGCGCCGAAGCGGGCGTTGGCGTCCTCGACGACCGAGGCCCAGGAGGCGGCATCGCTCACGTCGTGGTGCGCAAAGTGGGCGGCCGCGCCGAGCTCGTCGGCGAGCGCCTGACCCTGCTCCTTCGCGACGTCCGCGATGACGACGCGCGCGCCCTCGGCGACGTAGGCACGGGCGATCGCGGCGCCCTGGCCCATCGCGCCGCCGGTGACGATCGCGATCTTGTTGTCGAGGCGCATGCTCACACCGTCAGCTTCATGATCGAGTCGGCGGCGAAGCCGACGTTCGGGTCGCGGTCGGCGAAGAAGCCGCCGAGCTGCTTGTCGAGGTCGTCGGCCGACCAGAGGTCGCCGGCGGCGTCGAAGCGCTGCTCGACGACGGGGGCGGCGACGAGGGCGACCATGCCGCCGTACACGACGAAGACCTGGCCGGTGATCCGCTCGGCGGCCGGCGAGGCGAGATAGGCGACGACCGGCGCGACGTGGTCGGGCGAGTACGGGTCGACGGCGCGGCCGGACTGGTCCTCGCCGAAGACGTCGGCGGTCATCGCGGTGCGGGCGCGCGGGCAGATCGCGTTGGCGCGGACGCCGATGCGCGACAGGCCACGAGCCGTCGACAGCGTCAGCGCGGCGATGCCGGCCTTGGCGGCGGCGTAGTTGGCCTGGCCCGGCGAGCCGCCGAGGAAGGCCTCCGAGGCGGTGTTGACGATCGAGCCGTAGACGGTGCCCGACTCGCTCTCCTTCGCCTTGCCCCGCCAGTAGGCCGCAGCATTGCGCGAGAGCAGGAAGTGGCCGCGCAGGTGGACCGCGATGACCGCGTCCCACTCGTCGTCGCCGAGGTTGAAGAGCATCCGGTCGCGGGTCATGCCCGCGTTGTTGACGACGATGTCGAGCCCCCCGAGCTGCTCGACAGCCGCGGCGACCATCGCGTCGGCGGTCGCCCGCTCGCTCACGTCACCCGGTACGACGAGCGCCTGGCCGCCGAGCCCGCGGATCTCCTCCGCGGCCTCGTCGCCCGCGCCCGGCAGGTCGTTGATGACCACCCGCGCGCCGGCCTTCGCCAGCGCCACGGCCTCCGCGCGCCCGAGCCCGGCGCCCGCGCCGGTGACGATCGCGACCTTGCCGTCGAGATCGGTGCCGTCGAGGTCGGTTGCGTGGGTCATGCTCATCCCTCCACCAGCGTGATCGCGGCACGCGGGCAGGCCGCGGCGGCACGCCGTACGTTCTCGATGTTCTCGTCGGTCGTCTCCTCCGCGTGCAGCTGGAGGAAGTCGTCGTCATCGAGCTCGAACACCTCAGGCGCCATCGCCTCGCACAGGCCGTTGGACTCGCAGAGGTCGAAGTCGACCTTGATCTTCATGACATAGGCCTTTCAGCTCATCTTCCGGTGGTCCCAGGACGCGACGCGGTCGGGGTGGATGATCACGCCCACCCGCTTGGTCGCCTGCTTCTCGACGGCCTGGACGCCGATCTCGCCGAGCGCCTCGAACGAGTCGACGCCGGCCATGCGGGCGGCGACCTGCGACCCGATCTCGAAGATCGAGTCGTAGTCGCGGACGATCTCGGCGCGGCCCTCGATGGAGACGCCGCGCAGCTCGAAGTAGTCGGTGCCGTCCTCGACCAGCGCGGTCACCCGCGGGTCACGCTCGAGGTTGACGATCTTCTGGCTGCGCGCGTAGGTCCAGAACGCGATCTTGCCCTCGCGCACGATGTAGAAGAGCGTGGTCAGGTGCGGGAATCCCTCGCGGCCGTTGGCCGCGACCTGCACCTTGAGGTTCTCCTCGAGCAGGCCCTGCACCTCCTCGTCGCTGAGTTTGACCTGGTTGCGTCCGGAGCTCATGGGGTGCTTCAGCTTCCTTCCGAGGAATGGCCGGGGAACACGTGGGCGGTCGGGTCGACCACCACGGCGGCGTTGTTGACGGCGGTCGCGGCCTCGCCGAAGCCGACGGCGATCAGCCGGACCTTGCCGGGGTACTCGGTGATGTCCCCCGCGGCGAACACGCGCGGCTGCGTGGTGCGCATCGACGGGTCGACGACGAGGTGGCGGCGCTGGGTCTCCAGGCCCCACTGCTGCAGCGGGCCGAGGTCGGCGACGAAGCCGAGCGCGGCGACGACGGCCTGCGCCGGGCGGGTCTCGACCACGCCGTCGACGGTGAGCTCGACCTCGGCGAGCGGGCCCGCCGTACCGCCGTCGGCGTCGCGCAGCGCGCTCACCTCGGCCTTGGTGACGATCGAGACGGACGACGCCCGGACCTGCTCGACGGTGCGCTCGTGGGCACGGAAGGCGTCACGGCGGTGGACCAGGGTGACCGAGCGGGCGATCGGCTCGAGGTGATGCGCCCAGTCGAAGGCGCTGTCGCCGCCGCCGACGATGACCACGTCGAGGCCGCGGTAGGGCTCGAAGCTGGGGACGAAGAACTCGACGCCGCGCCCCAGCCAGTCGTCACCGGCCGGCAACGGGCGCGGGCTGAACTTGCCGATGCCCGCGGTGATGATGAGCGCCTTGGCGCGCACCGTGCCGCCGTCGTCGAGGGTGAGCGTGAGCCCGTCGTCGTCGGTGACCAGGTCGGTCGCCGTCCGGCCGAGCAGCTGCTCCGGCTTCGCGGTGAGCGCCTGCTCGACCAGGCCCTCCACCAGGTCGCGGCCCTTGACGCTCGGGAAGCCGGCGACGTCGAGGATCGCCTTCTCCGGGTACATGGCCGTGATCTGGCCACCCAGCTCGGGCAGCGAGTCGATCAGGGCCACCCGAAGTCCGCGGAATCCGGCATAGTAGGTGGCGAACAGTCCGGTCGGCCCGGCGCCGACGACGGCCAGATCGCACTCGATGGCGCTCGTTCCGCTCGCAGGGGTGGTCACCCCCGAACTGTAACGTGTTCTAGTTCCTCTTGTCTCGCATCGCCGGGAGACGTCTCATCCGCCGTTCGCCACCGACGGCGAGGACGACGGCGAGGACGATGACGCCGGCTTCTCCCCCGGAGCGTCGGTGTCGAGCCGGTCGACGAGCCAGCCGTGGTCGGTGTGGACCATCGTCACGAGCACCTTGAACGGCGTCACCACGGTCTGCTTCTTGCCGTCGCGGGTGCGCTCGACGACCTGGTTGAGGAAGATCAGCGCCTCGAGCCGAGTGCGGTTGGCGCGGACCGCGCCCTGCGCCACCACGCTCGCCTGCACCGTCGTCTGCTGCCCGATCACCTGGTCCTTGATGTCGCCGGCGGTGGTGCGGTACTGCTTCGCGAAGCGCGTCGTCATCAGGTCGGCGGCCTTGTCGACCTCGTCGTCGTACTTCTTGTAGTCGACGGACACGATCTCCTGCGCGGCCTTGGCGGCCTGCTCGACGCCGTCGCGGACCTGAAGCGTCGCGGCGACGATCGGCCGGCCCTTCGGCACGCTCAGCGTGGCGCCGTCGCCCGCCGCCTTGTCCTTGTCACTGCCGCCGATCTGGTCGGCGAGCAGGATCGCGAACTCGGCGACCAGGGCGATGGTGACCAGCGCCAGGACGGCGATCAGGACCCGCGTGGTCTTGGGCCGGGCGAGGATCCCGGGGCTTGCGGTCTCCGGTCGTACCGGACGTTTCGGTCGCGGATTCGGCGCTGAGGCGACCGAAACGTCCGGTACGTCGGAGACCGGCCGGCCCGAGGCAGGTGCGGACGGCGTGGCCTGGCCGGCGATCTTGCGCGGACGCGGCGTCTGACCGCGCGAGCTCGCGGGACGGCGGGGCGTGGGGCGACTCATGCCGATGTCTCTCCTCAGCCCAGGGCCACGTACTGGAGGTCCTTGGTCAGCCAACGACCGTCCTCCCGTACGAGCTGCAGCTGGAGCCGGTAGTTGCGGGCCTCTTCCTTGAAGCCGGTCGTCTTGTTCTTGACCGTGCCGGACGTCGCGACGATCACCGTGGCGGTGTCGTCGTCACCGGCGACGAGGCCGGCCCACACCACCTTCGCGGTCATGTCGGACTGCGCCTTGGTGGCCAGCTCGCGCAGCCCCTGGGCGCCCTTGGCGTACTGGGTCTTGAACTCGCCGGTCGCCATCGAGCTGACCGCCTCGATGGTGCGGTCGGGGTCGCGGTAGTCGAAGTTGACGAACGCGGTGACCATCTTCGACGCGGCCTCGATCTGCTCGGCGGAGCGCGTCTGCTCCGCCTCGCTCGCGAGCGGCACCGGCTCGACGATGCCGCGGCCGACGTCCTGGCCCGCACCCGGGACGACGTCGGTGCCGCCGACCTCGGTGTCGGCCCTGCTCACGTGGATGTAGAGCAACAGGATCGCGACGCAGCCGCACACCACCGTGGCGGCGTACAGCGCGATGTTGAGGCGGACGCGACTGCGGTCGTCCGTCACTTGCCCGCCACCGGGCCCACCAACAGCCACTTCCACGCATCCCCTCCCAGGACGGACAGACTCTCCGGCTGCCGCAGCTCGACCGGCGTCCCCTCGGCATCGACCAGCCCCGGCACCGCGCCGGTCGCCGGATCGTAGGTGCCACTGTAGACGCGACCGGGCGAGGCGTTGCCGCCGCGGTTGCCCGGTGCGTACTTGCTTCCCCGCATCGCGTACGGCGGACCCGCCGTGCAGCTGACGTCGGCGGGCTTCGCGTCGGTCAGGTCCTGGGTCGAGCGCCACTCGGACGGCGGCACGTAGCCCTGGGTGCACGGCGGCACGCTGTAGTCGAGCTGCAGGTTGACGTGCCCCCAGCCGTCGGAGGTGCTGCCGGTCGGACCGCCGGAGATGAGCACCGGATAGGTCACGAGCAGCTGCTCGATGCCGTCGAGCTGGCTGACCAGCACCTGGTCGACCGACACCAGGTCGCCGAGCAGGATCGGGATGGTCGGCTCCAGCTCGCGCAGCATGCCGTCGAGCTCGCGGGCCGCGCCGGGCGTCTTGCTCAACACGGTGCGGAGGTTCTTGTCGCTCCCCCGCAGCGTCGAGGTGATCTTGTTCAGGTCACCGGCGAACTTGCGGATGTTCTCCTTCTGGCCCTGCTGCGTGCGCAGCACCGCCAGGCCGTTGTCGAGCAACGCGATCGTCTCGTCGGTGTGCGCGCTCGCCTCGGCGATGAACGTCGACCCGCCGTCGAGCAGCCGCTGCAGGTCGCCGCCGGTGTCGTTGAACATCAGACCGAGCTCCTGGACGACCTGCTGCAGGCTGCCCTTGTCGACCGAGTCGACGAACCGGCTGAGGTCGACCAGCAGGTCGCCCTCGTCGACCGGCAGCGACTTGTCGTCGCCCCTGAAGCGCGCGCCGTCGGCGGCGTAGGGGCCCTTGTCGTCGGGCGGCTGGAAGTCGAGGTACTGCTCCCCCACCGCCGACAGGTTGTGCACGAAGATCGGCGAGTCGAGCGGCAGCCTGGTGCCGTCCTCGAGGTCGAGGGTGAGGTCGACGCCGTCCTTGGTCGAGTCCATCTTGGCGACCCGGCCGATCTTCACGCCGCGGTAGGTCACCTCGCTGCCCTCGAACAGGCCGCCCGAGCCGGGCAGGCTGGCGGTGACGGTGAGGCCGCGACCGAGCGCCTTGTCGACGATGCCGAGATAGCTCGCCGCGATGTAGGTGATGCCGACCGCGCTGAGGACGACGAACGCCATCAGCCGGATCCGTACGCCCCGGGTCATGCGGTGCCTCCCAGCAGGCTCTGCTCCGATGTGTCGTACGACGTCCGTGAGCCGGTCAGGCCCTGCGCGAGCCCGCCCAGCAGGCCGTTGGGGCCGAGCAGGCCGCCGCCCTTGCCGCCGGTGAGCAGCTTGCCGAGGTCGAGGTCGGGCAGCGAGTTGAGCAGCTTGCAGACCGGGCTGGTGCGGATCTTCGGGTCCTTGCACTGGCGCTGCAGGTCCTGCAGCAGGTTGACGTCGCTGAGCACCTGCAGGCAGGCGGTGCTGGTCAGCTTGCCGCTCTTGAGGCACTTGCCGACCTGGTTGAGCACGTTGCCGAGGTCGGGCAGCTGGATCTCGGGCAGGCCGAGCGTCTTGTACAGGTTCTCGAAGTTCAGGTCGGCACGGATGATCGTGTCGGCGTAGTCGCCCTGCACGATGTGGTTGGCCGCCTGCGGGAACGGGAAGCTGATCAGCAGGTTGAGGCCGGGCGCGAGCTGCTCGTTGGCCTCGGTGAGCTTGCGCAGCACCGGGCTGAGGTCGCGCAGGATCTTGAGCACGTCCTCCTTGCTGGCGTTGATGACGCGGGTCCCGACCTCGCCCAGCTTGTCGAGCGAGCCGAGCATCGCGATCAGCTCGTCGTGCTGCGCGGAGAGGACGTCGATCGCCGGGCCGGTCGCGTCGAGCGCGTCGCCGATCGTCTTCTTCTCCTTGTTCAGCGTCGAGGTGAGGCTGTTCAGCGACTCCAGCGCGTTGATGATCTCGACCTTCTGCTGGTCGAGCGTGCCGACCACCGAGTCGAGCGACGACAGCAGCCCGCGCAGCCGGTCCTGCCGGCCGTTCATCACCAGGTTGGCCTCGCGGGTGATCGTGCCGAGCTGGGCGACACCGCCACCGCTGAGCAGGAAGGACAGCGCGCCGAGCACCTCCTCGACCTCCGGGTTGCGGCCGGTCTCGGCGAGCGAGATCTCGTCGCCGTTCGACAGCCGGCCGGTGGGGGCCTGCTCCTTCGGCGCGGCCAGGGCGACGTACTTCTCGCCCAGGAGCGAGACCTGGCGGATGTCGGCGATGCTGTTGTCGGGCAGCTTCACGTCGTTGCGCACGCGCATGGTGACCTTGGCGTTCCAGCCGGTGCGCTGCACGTCGGTGACCTCGCCGACGACGACGTCGTCGACCATCACCGGCGAGCGCGGGACGACGTTGAGAACGTCGTGGAAGTACGCCGTCACCTCGAACGAGTCGCCGGTGTCGACCGGGTGGCCGGGCAGCGGCAGGTCGTAGGCGCCGAAGTCGCCGCAGCCGGTGAGCAGGGCGAGGCCGGCCATCGCGGCGACCGCGCCGCGCATCCGGCGGCCCCAGCCGCGGGTCGTCGTACGGATGCTCATGAGCCACCTCCGAGCAGCGACTCGACCGTCGCGTCGTCGCCCGTGGAGTACGAGACCTCCGTGGGCCGCGGGACCGGGATGCCCAGGTTGCCCTGGTTGCCTGCGGTCTGCCTGCCCTTGGGCGTCGGCCCCTTGTAGGGCGGCGGCAGGAACGGCAGCTTGGTGACGATCGGCTCGATGAGCTTCTCGATCAGGGTGCAGGCGGTGTTCTTGAGCGCCTTGGGCATCGACGGGTGCTGCTGGATGAACGCGCAGATCAGGCCGTCGACGTCCCAGACCAGGCCGCCGATCGCCATCCGCGAGTTCTGGCTGTCGCTGACGTGGTCGAAGCCCATCGCCAGGTTGCCCATCGCGACCGGCGCCACCTTGACCGCGGTGTCGATGTTGTCGGTCTCGGAGGCGATCGTGCTCATCACGTCGGTGAGCTTGCGGATGTCGGCGACGAAGGCGTTGCGGTTGTTCTTGACGAAGCCCTGCACGCTGCCGACCGCCTTGGCGACCGCCGCCACCGCCTGCTCGAGCTCGTCGCTCTCGTCGGCGAGCATGCTGGAGACGCCGGTCAGGTCCTGCATGAACGCGCGGACCAGGGTGTCGTTCTCGGCGAGGGTCTGGGTGAACTTCGCGAGCTGGGTGACCGTCTCGAACAGCGGCCCGGCGCCGTCGCCGAAGGTCTGCGCGGCAGCGGCGAGGTCGCGGATCATCTGGTTGCCCTTCTCGCCCTCACCCCCGAACGCCTTCTGGCCGGCCTTGAGCAGGTGGTCGAGCGTGCCGTCGGCGTTGACGCCGTTGGGGCCGAGCGCGCGGGTCAGCGCCTGGAGGCTGCCGTAGATCCGGTCGAGCTCGACCGGGACGGCGGTCTGCTGCAGCTTGATGTCGGCGCCGTCAGCCATCACGTCGCCGCCCTGGAAGACCGGGGTGAGCTGGACGAAGCGGTCGGCGACGAGGGTGGGCGTGATGATCACGGCCTGTGCGTCGCGGGGCACCTGGTACTTCGCGTCGTACTCCATCTCGACGCGCACCGAGTTGCCCTCGGGGATCACCGCGGTCACCTTGCCGACGTTGACGCCGAGGATGCGCACGTCGGTGCCCTTGTAGACGCTGACCGCGCGCGGGAAGTGCGCCGTCACCGTCTTCGTGTCGGCCGGCGAGCGGAAGACGTTGACGAGGATGCCGAGCACCAGCACCACGCCGATCGCGACGAGGACGCGGCGGTCGACGCGCTTGAGGATCGAGGTCACCATCGCCGTCACCCCTGGAACCCGGGAACGAACTCACCGGTGGGCAGGGCCAGCAGGTTCGCCGCATAGGCGTCGAACCACGGACCGGTACCGATGATGTTGCTGAGGATGGACACGTACGGGCCGAGCGCGTGCAGCGTCCCCTTGATCTGCTTCTTCTTGGAGACCAGGAAGGACACCAGTCCGTCGACCTCCTTCAGGGCGGGCGCGATCTGGGCCTCGTTGTCCTTGACCACGCCGCGCAGCTCGACGGCCAGGCTGCGCGCGTTGACGAGCAGCGCGTGGACGGCGTCGCGGCGCTTGGTCAGCTCCTGGAAGACCAGGTCGCTGTTCTTCATCAGCTTGACGATGTCGTCGCTGCGGTCGGCGAGGACCTTGCTGACCTCCTTCGAGCTGTCGAAGAGGGTCTGGATCTCCTGGTCGCGCGAGGCGACGCTGCGCGAGAGCCGGGCGACGCCGTCGAAGGACGCCTTGATCTCCGGCGCCGACGTGTCGAGCGTGTCGGCGACCGTGTCGAGCGCCTTCGACAGCTGCTCGGTGTTGATCTCCTCGGTCGTCGTGGTCAGGTCGCCGAAGACGCCGACGATGTCGTACGCCGACTGCGTGCGCTCGAGCGGGATCGTGCCGCCCGACGCGAGCTGGCCCTTGCCGACCGGCTGCACGTCGAGGAACTTCTCGCCCAGCAGGTTGAGCACCTCGATCGAGGCGGTGCTGTCCTTGCCGAACTCGACGTCGCCGTCGAGCTCGAACTTCACGCGCACCCGGTCGCGGTCGAGCGCCACGTCGGTGACGCGGCCGACCCGGATGCCGCCGAGCTGGACGATATTGCCCTTGTGGATGCCGCTGGCGTCGCTGAACTCGGCGTAGTACGTCGTCCCGCGGAAGCCGGGGAACTTGCCCAGGTTGAAGGTCGCCGCGGACACGACAGCCATCACCACGAGGGTGATGACGCCGAGCCGGAGGACGCGGGCGTCGCGGTTCTTGTTCATCGGCGACACCTCGGAGCCGTCGACTTGAAGTTGAACTTGGTGATGTACTCCTGAATCTCCTTGATGATCGGCAGGTTCGCGATCACGGGGAGCCGGATCCGGGCGGAGACGCCGCAGACGTAGTACTGGTACCAGGAGCCGTAGGTTCCGGTCCGCGTCTGGTCGGTCATCATCTCCGGCATCCGGTCGAGGAGGCTGGCGAGGTTCGCCCGGTTCTCCTTCTTGTTGAGGAGCTTCGACAGCGCGCGCAGCGCGGCGATGTCCTCCTTCACCAGCGGCCGGCCGCGGCGCAGCAGGTCGGCCACGGTGACGGTCAGCTGCGAGATGTTGTCGAGCGAGGAGCCGATCGTGTCGCGGTCCCGCGCCAGGTCGGTCATCCAGTCCTTGAGCTCGACGATGAGCGTGCTCAGCTGCTGGTGGCGGTCGTCGACGGTCTTCAGCGTGGCGCTGAGGTTGGTGACGACGTCGCCGATCAGCTGGTCGCGGTCGGCGAGCGCCGAGGTGAGGGACGCCGTGTGGTCGAGCAGGCTGCGGACCGTGCCGCCCTCGCCCTGCAGAACCTGGACCAGGTTCATGCTCAGCTCGTTGACCTGCTTCGGCGTGAGCGCCGCGAAGAGCGGCTTGAAGCCGTCGAAGAGCACGGTCAGGTCGAGCGCCGGCTCGGTGTTGCGCACCGGGATGGTCGCGCCGTCGGTCAAGGGCTTGGCGTCCTTGGCGTCGACGCCCTCCTCCAGCGACATGTAGCGGTCGCCGACCAGGTTGAGGAAGCGGATCTTGGCGACCGAGGCGGTCGTCATCTTCACGCCCGCGTCGACCTTGAAGGTCACCTTGGCCATCGAGCGGTGGTAGTGCTCGACCTTCTTGACCTCGCCGACGTTGACGCCCGCGACCCGGACGTCGTCGCCCTTCTCGAGCATCGACGCGCTGGTGAAGATCGCCTGGTACTCGTTGCGGTCGCCGAACCCGACATTGCCCATGATGATCGCCAGCAGGCCGGTCACCATCAGCGAGACGACGGTGAAGATGCCGAGCTTGATCGCGGCGGCGGTCGTGGTGGCGTTGCGCCCGTGCCCGCTCATCCGGCCGCCCTCCCCTGGCGCACGACGGGGCCGTAGAGCAGCGAGCCCAGCGACCCGTAGGTGTCGGGCTTGCGGCCGCTCTCACCGGCGAGCATCGCGTTGACGACCTTCTGCTCGGCCTCGCTGCCGGCGTAGCCGCTGTCGATGGCGCCACCGGCACTCGAGCGTCCGAGCAGTCCCTGGAGCGGCAACGGGGAGAACCCGCCCTTCTCGTCGATGTCGGAGCCCTGGTCGAGCGGGTGCGGCGGCGCCGGGACCTGGAACTTCGGCAGGCCGAGGCACCACGGGCCGTGGCCGACCTCGCCGTAGGTCGGGAGGTCGCGCTCGTCGTACGGGCGGAACTGGGGCTGGAAGAACTCGATGTACTGCTTGACCCAGCTGTTCTCGAAGGTCTTCGACAGGATCGGCTCGTAGTTGGCGGCGCCGCGGATCAGGCACGGGAACTCCGGGGAGTACTCCGCGAGCAGGCCGATGACGGGCGCGGTGACCTGGCCCATCCGGATCAGGTTCTGCTCGTTGTCGCCGAGGATCCGGGTCGACGTGTTCGCCAGGCCGGTGAGGTCGGAGAAGAAGGTGTCGAGGTCCTTGGCCTTCTCGGTGATCGTCTTGCTGGTCACCGTGACGTTGTCGAGGACGTCGAGCAGGTCGGGCGCCGCGACGTCGTAGGCGTCGGCGACGTCGGCCAGCGCCTGGAGGTCCTTGCGCAGCGTCGGCAGGTGCTGCTCGATCCTGCCGATGTAGGAGCCGAGCTGGTCCATCGTCTCGCCGAGCTTCTCGCCCCGGCCCTCGAGCGCGGTGGCGAGCGCGTGCAGGGTCGCATTGAGGTCGGCTGGGCGGACCGCCTCGAGCAGCGGGAAGAGGTTGGCCAGCACCTGGCTGAGCTCGACATTGGTCTCGACCCGGCTGGCGGGGATCACGTCGCCGCTGCGCAGCGCGCGGGCGGGCGCGTCGGCGGGGTCGATGAGGGCCACGAACTTCTGGCCGAAGAGCGTGGTGGGCATGATCCGGACGCCGACGTTCGACGGGATCCGCTGGGCGGCGTCGGGGTCGAGCGCGAGCGTGATCTCGGCCTTGTCACCGCTCTGGTCGATCTTGTCGACCCGGCCGACGAGGACGCCGTGGATCCGGACGTCGCCGAACTTGGCGAGCTGCAGGCCCGCCCGGTCGGCCCGGACGGTGACGGTCGTGACACTGTCGAACTTCTTGTTGTAGATCGCGATCGACAGCCAGATCAGCAGGGCGATCGCGGTCAGGAAGGCGACACCGGCCACGAGCAGCCGGTTGTGCTCCTTCGCGCTGTCGTGATGGATGTTCACCAGCATCAACGGCTCACCCCGTGATCCGGACGGTGGTCGTGGATCCCCAGATCGCGAAGCTGAGGAAGAAGTCGGCGACGACGATCGTCACGATGCTCGTCCGGATCGCCTTGCCGACCGCGCGGCCGACACCGGCCGGGCCGCCCGAGGCGGTGTAGCCGTAGTAGCAGTGGATCAGGATCACCGCGACCGCGAGGAAGAGCAGCTTGAAGAACGACCACACCATGTCGATCGGCGGCAGGAACTGCAGGAAGTAGTGGTCGTAGGTGCCCGCCGACTGGCCGTAGATCAGTGTCACGATCAGCCGCGGCGAGAGGTACGACGCGCAGAGCGCCACGATGTAGAGCGGGATGACCGCGACGAAGGCGGCGATCATCCGGGTCGTCACGAGGAACGGCAGCGACGGGATGCCCATCACCTCGAGCGCGTCGATCTCCTCCGAGATCCGCATCGCGCCGAGGCGGGCGGTGTAGCCGCAGCCGACCGTCGCCGCCAGCGCGATCGAGGAGACGAGCGGCGCCACCTCGCGGGTGTTGAAGTAGGCCGAGATGAACGCGCTGAACTTCGCCACGCCGATCTGGCTGAGCGAGGCGTAGCCCTGAATGCCGACCTCGGTGCCGGCGAAGAACGCCATGAAGGCGATGACACCCACCGAGCCGAGGATCAGGCTGAGGCCGCCGGCACCGAAGGCGACCTCGGCGAGGGTGTTCATGATCTCGCGGGGATAGCGCCGGATCGCGCGCGGCACCCAGGTGAGCGCCTTGACGTAGAAGAGCAGCTGGTCGCCGTACCCCTCGACGGAGCTGCGACCGCTCTTGTAGGCGTCGCCGAGGAAGTCCCCTGCCGCGGCCATCACAGGCCCACCGGCGGAGCGACCTGGAAGTAGATGGCGGTGATCACGGCGTTGAGGAAGAACAGCGCCATGAAGGCGATGATCACCGACTCGTTGACCGCGCGGCCGACGCCGCTCGGGCCGCCGCCCGCGTTGAGCCCCTTGTAGGCGCCGATGATCGCGGCCAGCCAGCCGAAGATGATCGCCTTGATCATCGCGATGTAGAGGTCGGGCAGCGAGGCGAGCGCCGTGAACGACGACAGGAAGGCGCCCGCGGAGCCGCCTTGGACGATGACGGTGAAGAAGTAGCCGCCGCCGATGCCGGTGCCGATCACGATGCCGTTGATCATCAGCGCCACGAACATGGTCGCGACCACGCGAGGCGCGACCAGGCGCTCGAGCGGGTCGATGCCGAGCACCTCCATGGCGTCGATCTCCTCGCGGATCTTCCGCGCGCCGAGGTCGGAGCAGATCGCCGACCCCGCGGCTCCGGCGATGATCATCGCCGCCGCCATCGGGGCCGCCTCCCGCACCGTCGCCAGGACGGCGGTGGCGCCCGCGAAGGACTGCGCCCCGAGCTGGCCGGTCAGGTTGCCGACCTGGAGCGAGATCACCGCGCCGAACGGGATCGAGACCATGATCGTCGGCATCAGCGTCACGCTGGTGACGAACCAGGCCTGCTCCAGGAACTCCCGGACCTGGAACGGCCGAGTGAAGATCCGCTTGGTCACCTCGACGACCATGAGCGCGATCTCACCGGGGCCACGCACCACCGATACGGCGTTGAACGCCACCCCGTCTCCTCTCCCCGCACTGTCCTAGGACCGAGCGCCACCACAGACTTTCGCGATATTAGAACACGTTCTCATTGTGACCAAGACCGCAATCCGCATGTCGGCATTCCGCTCCCCCGGAATCCTGCCGTTGCCGGGTCAACGCGCGCTCCGGGGCTCGGGTCACGGCTCGCCGCTCCTAGGATCGACCGGTGGCGACCGACTCCGACAACGTCCCCGGGCAGCTCCCCCGGCAGCTCCCCCGGGCCCTCGCGACCCTCGGCCGGCACCCGTCGGCACTGCTCCTGGGCGCGCAGCTGGTCGTGGTGCTGGCCTACCCGGCGCTCTCCGGCTCCACCGCGGGCCGCGCGTTCGCGGGCGTCTTCCAGCTGCTGGTGCTGGGCGCGGCGGTGGCCGCCGTACGCCGTACCCCGGCGCTGACGTGGATCTCGCTGCTGCTCGGCGTGCCGGCGGTCGTGCTGACCGTCGCCGAGGCGGTGCGGCCGCAGGTCGACGGGATCGTGCTCGCCTCGGCCGTCGTCCACGCGCCGTTCCACTTCTACGTCTCCTACGCGCTGATCGCCTACCTCTTCCACGACGAGAAGGTGACCGCCGACGAGCTGTTCGCGACCGGCGCGGCGTTCACGGTCGTCGCGTGGGGCTTCGCCTACCTGTACGCCGCCGCACAGGTGCTGTGGCCGGCGTCCTTCGTCAGCTACAACAGCCCGGCGGGCGCGGTGCCGCTGGACTGGTTCGAGCTGCTCTTCCTGTCGTTCACCACGATGACCAGCGTCGGCCTGTCGGACGTCTACCCGGTGGTCGCGCACACCCGCTCGCTGGTGATGGTGGAGCAGGTGGCAGGCGTCTTCTACGTCGCGCTCGTGGTCGCCCGCCTGGTCGGGCTCAGCTCGCGCCGGGGATGACCATCGACGAGCCGCCGGCGACCTGCTCGCGGGTGGTGAGCGAGCGGATCCTGCGTCGGTAGCGCACGATCTGGATGACCCCGATGCCCCACAGCAGGTACTGGACCGACATCGCCCAGCGGAAGGCGTGGGGCGTGTAGTCACCGCTGCCCGGCGTGAGGACGTCGAGCACGACGCCGATGCCGAGGACGGCGAGCAGCGAGGCGGTGAACCCGCCGACGTTGATGATGCCGCTGGCGCTGGCGACCCGATGGTCGGGATTGCTGGTGCGGGCGACGTCGAAGCCGATCATCGACGCCGGCCCGCCGGACCCGACCACGATGATGAGCAGGATCAGCAGCGGCAGCGGAGCGTCGCCGGGCCAGAGCAGGACGACGCCCCACGTCACCGCGAGCGCGCCGACGATGATGAGCGCGGTGGTCGAGCGGTGCCACGGGTGGCGGCCGACCAGCCAGCCCAGGAACGGGCCGTAGCCGACACAGGTCAAAACGAGCAGCGACAGCAGCGCGCTCGCGACACCCGGCGAGACGTGCTCGGCGGTCACCAGGAACGGGTAGCCCCAGAGCATGCCCATCAGCCCGGTCGTGAAGGGCGTCGAGAAGTGCACCCAGAGCCCGAGCTTGGTGCCGGGCTGGGACCACGACGCGGCCAGGCTGGCGACCAGGTCGCGGGCCGACATCGGGACGCCGCGCAGGTGCGCCTGCTCCGGCGAGTCGCGCAGGAAGAGCCGCAGCGCGAGCAGCGCCACCACGCCGACCAGCGCGCCGGTGAGATAGGCACGCGTCCAGCCGAACTGCCCCAGCGCCCACGTCATCGGCGCCGCCGCGGCGATCGCGCCGAGCTGGCCGAGGTTGCCGGTGAGCTGGCTGACCAGCGGCACCTGCCGCCGCGGGAACCACGACCCGACCAGCCGCAGCACGCAGATGAAGGTCATCGCGTCACCCGCGCCGACGAGCACCCGCGCACCGAGCGCCGCCACATAGCTGTCGGCGAAGGCGAAGCCGGCCTGCCCGAGGCTGACCACCACCACCGCGGCGGTGAGGACGGTGCGGGAGCCGAAGCGGTCGACCATGAGTCCGACGGGGATCTGCATGGCGGCGTACACGAGGAGCTGGAGCATCGTGAACGACGCCAGCTGGCTCGCGGAGATGTGGAAGCGCTCGGTCGCGGCGAGGCCGGCGACGGCGAGGCTGCTGCGGTGGAAGACCGCCAGCGCGTAGATCGACAGCCCGACGATCCAGACGAGGTAGCGCCGCCCGGTCTCCGTCCCGGGCGATCGTCTGTACACGAACGTAGTGTCTCAGGCGCGGGTCGTACCGGACAAAAGGTCACGAGAACGCCGATCTCGCGACCCGATCGTCCGGTACGACGCTCAGTCGAGGCAGAACTCGTTGCCCTCGGGATCGGTCATCACCAGGAACCCGTGGCTCAGCGGCGGCGCCGGCTCGTGCCGGGCCGCCCGGCTCGCACCGAGCGCGACCAGCCGGTCGGCCTCGGTCTCGAGCGCAGCCATCCGCGCCTCGCCCTCGATGCCCGGCGCGGCGCGCACGTCGAGGTGGACCCGGTTCTTCGCGGTCTTGCCCTCCGGCACCCGCTGGAAGAACAGCTTGGGCCCCGCCCCCGAGGGGTCGATGCTCGCCGAGGCGCTGTTGCGCTGCTCGGGCGGCAAGGTGGCGGCGAAGTCGTCCCAGCTGCCGAAGCCCGGCGGCGGCGCGGGCAGCACGTAGCCGAGCACCTCGTTCCAGAACATCGACAGCGCGCGCGGGTCGGCGCAGTCGAAGGTCACCTGGACCTGGCGCACCGCGACGCCGGTCATCTCGTCGCTTCCATCATCTGTCGCAGCTCCTTCTTGAGCTCGCCGATCTCGTCTCGCAGCCGGGCCGCGAGCTCGAACTGCAGCTCGGTGGCGGCCGCCTTCATCTGGTCGGTCAGGTCCTGGATCAGCTGCGCCAGGTCGCTGCTCGGCAGGCCCGCGAGCTCGGCGGCGTGGCCGCCGACGTCGGTGGAGCGCAGCCGCGGGGTCGGGGCGACCTTCGGCTTCACGCCGCCGGCGCGTCCCTTCTGGCCCACGTCGGCCCAGGTCTGCAGCAGCTCCTGGGTGGTCTCGTCCTCGCGGGCGAGCATCTCGGTGATGTCGGCGATCTTCTTGCGCAGCGGCTGCGGGTCGATGCCGTTGGCCTCGTTGTAGGCGACCTGCTTGGCGCGGCGGCGGTTGGTCTCGTCGATCGCCGACTCCATCGACGGCGTGATCTTGTCGGCGTACATGTGGACCTCGCCGGACACATTGCGCGCCGCACGGCCGATGGTCTGGATGAGCGACTTGTCGGAGCGCAGGAAGCCCTCCTTGTCGGCGTCGAGGATCGACACCAGCGAGACCTCCGGCAGGTCGAGACCCTCACGGAGCAGGTTGATGCCGACGAGGACGTCGTACAGGCCCAGGCGCAGGTCGCGCAGCAGCTCGATGCGCTTGAGCGTGTCGACCTCGGAGTGCAGGTAGCGGGTGCGGATGCCGGCGTCGAGGAGGTAGTCGGTGAGGTCCTCGGACATCTTCTTGGTCAGCGTCGTGACCAGGACCCGCTCCTCCTTCTCCGCGCGCAGCCGGATCTCGTGGATCAGGTCGTCGATCTGGCCCTTGGTGGGCTTGACCACAACCTGAGGGTCGACCAGGCCGGTCGGGCGGATGATCTGCTCGACGACGTCGCCCTGGACCTTGTCGAGCTCGTAGTTGCCGGGGGTCGCCGAGAGGTAGACGGTCTGGCCGATCCGCTCGAGGAACTCCTCCCAGCGCAGCGGCCGGTTGTCCATCGCGCTCGGCAGCCGGAAGCCGTGCTCGACCAGGTTGCGCTTGCGGGACATGTCGCCCTCGTACATGCCGCCGATCTGCGGCACCGCGACGTGGGACTCGTCGACGACGAGCACGAAGTCCTCGGGCAAGTAGTCGAGCAGCGTGTTGGGCGCGCTGCCGCGGCTGCGGCCGTCCATGTGCATCGAGTAGTTCTCGATGCCGGAGCACGAGCCGACCTGCCGCATCATCTCGATGTCGTACGTCGTGCGCATCCGCAGCCGCTGCGCCTCGAGCATCTTGCCCTGGCGCTCGAAGGTGGCGAGCTGCTCGGCGAGCTCGGCCTCGATGCCGTTGATCGCCCGCTCCATGCGCTCCGGGCCGGCGATGTAGTGGCTCGCCGGGAAGATGTAGAGCTCCTGGTCCTCGGTGATCACCTCGCCGGTCACCGGGTGGAGCGTCATCAGCCGCTCGATCTCGTCGCCGAAGAACTCGATGCGGACCGCGAGCTCCTCGTAGACCGGGAAGATCTCCAGCGTGTCGCCCCGCACCCGGAAGGTGCCGCGGGTGAACGCCAGGTCGTTGCGGGTGTACTGGATCTCGACCAGCCGGCGCAGCACGGAGTCGCGGTCGTGCTCCTCGCCGACGCGGAGCCGGACCATGCGGTCGACGTACTCCTGCGGGGTGCCGAGACCGTAGATGCACGACACCGTCGAGACCACGATCACGTCGCGGCGGGTGAGCAGGCTGTTGGTCGCGGAGTGGCGCAGCCGCTCGACCTCCTCGTTGATCGAGGAGTCCTTCTCGATGTAGGTGTCGGTCTGCGGGACGTAGGCCTCGGGCTGGTAGTAGTCGTAGTAGCTGACGAAGTACTCGACCGCGTTGTCGGGGAACAGCTGGCGCAGCTCGTTGGCGAACTGCGCGGCCAGCGTCTTGTTGGGCTGGAGCACCAGCAGCGGCCGCTGCACCTGCTCGGCCACCCACGCCACCGTCGCGGTCTTGCCGGTTCCGGTGGCGCCCAGCAGGACGACGTCCTGGACACCGTCGTTGAGCCGCTTGGTGATCTCGGCGATCGCCGCCGGCTGGTCGCCGGAGGGCTGGTAGTCGGACTGCACGTGGAAGGGCGCGACGCGACGCTCGAGATCGGTGACCGGACGCATGGCTCCAGCGTACGAGGGGCCACCGACAGTCCCCGGTCGAGGCGGGACGAGCGCGCACCGCGCGGGCCTCGTCGTCGCACCCGGCTCACCGCGCCCGGTCGGGCTGGACCCGCAATGCGTGCAGCGCGGTGGCGAGCATCGCGTAGTGGCCGACGAGCATCACGATCTCGATCCGCTCGCGGTCGTCGAAGCGGGTGCCCAGCTCGGCCCACAGGCCGTCGGAGAGGTCCTGGTCGGCGATCAGCTCGTCGGCGGCGCGGAGCAGCAGCCGCTCGCGCGCGGTCAGGCCGGCGAGGTCGGCGAGGTCGGCGAGGTCCGCCAGGTCCGCCAGGTCCGCGTCGAGCGCCTCGATCGCCGCGATCTCGTCGCGGGTGAGGCCGGCGCGGCGGGCGAGGCGCCGATGCTGCTCCAACTCGTACGACGACCCGCGGCGCGCCGCGACCCGGACGATCACCAGCTCCGACTCGCGCCGGGTGAGGCGGCCGCCGGGCATCAGCCGGCCGGCGAAGTGCAGCCATCCCCAGAACAGCCGGCGGTGGCGACCGAGGGTGAGGAAGACGGCGGGCGGCTCGGTGCCCTGCACCCGTCCGGCCAGGCGCGCGAAGCCGGCCACGAACGGCCCGACCTCGCGCCAGCCGCCGGGGGCGATCCGCGCCGGGCCGCTCACGCGGCGTCCGCCCGTCGCGCCTGCTCGACCGCGGGCAGCACTCGGTTGGCGCCGTAGTTGAAGGCCCGCATCGCGAGCGCGTAGCCGGGCGGGAAGGAGCGCTGCAGCCAGTGGACCAGTCGGATGTCGGGCGAGGTGTAGACCCAGTACCGGTTGCGCAGCGCCCCCTTCCAGATCGCGGCGGCCGCCTGCTCCGGCGAGACGGCGCGCTTCTGGAAGTGCCGGCGGGCCCGCACGAACGCCTTGCTCTGCTGGTCGATGCCGGCGATGCGGATCGTCTCGACGAGGCCGGTGTCGACGCCGCCGGGGCAGACCAGGCTGACGCCGATCCGGTGCTTGCGCAGGTCGTAGCGGAGCACCTCCGAGACGCCCCGCAGGCCGAACTTCGTGGCGCTGTAGGCCGCGTGCCACGGCATCGCGATGATCCCCGCCGCCGACGACACGTTGACCAGCTGGCCGCCGCGCCGGGCGTCGATCATCGCCGGCACGAACTCCTCGATCACGTGGATCGGGCCCATCAGGTTGACGTCGACCAGCCGCCGCCAGTGCTCCGGCTCGAGGCTGCGTACGGTCCCCCAGATCGCGATGCCGGCGACATTGAGGACGACGTCCATCGCGCCGGCCTCTGCGGTGACCAGCGCCGCGAGCCGTCGTACGTCGGCATGGTCGGCGACGTCGGCCGCCTCCGCGGTCGCGACCCGGCCGCCGGCGGCACGGATCTCGTCGGCGACCGCGGCCAGCCGCTCGGCCTGGACGTCGGTCAGGTGCAGGACGGCGCCGCGGGCCGCGGCGTACTCGGCCACGGCGCGGCCGATCCCGCTCGCGGCACCGGTGACGAGGACCTGCTTGCCGGTCAGGTCACGCACGGGAGCACGGAACCACATCTCGAATCTCCTCAGCTCGGGAACAGGGTCGCCGCCAGGGCGACGAGAGGGGGACGGAGCCGGTCCAGCTCGGCAGGCTCGTCGAGGGTCACCCGCGCGGTGACCATCTGCACGGTCGCGGCGAGCAGGGCCTCGCACGCGAACCGCTGGCGCGCGCCGCGGGCGCCGAACATCCGGGCGAGCTCGGCGGTCGCCTGCTGCTGGACCTCGAGCCGGCGCCGCATCACGTCGGGACCGGCGGCGTAGGCCTCGACGAGGAAGAGCCGGGCCCGGCGCGGGTCGTCGGCGAGCGCGGCGAGATAGCGGCCGAGCAGCGCGTCGAACCGCTCAAGGGCCGGGCCGCTCGCGCCGAGTCCCGCGGCGAAGCTGCCGCGCAGCACGTCGGTGGCCCACTCGTAGGCGGCGATGAAGCAGTCCTGCTTGGAGTCGAAGTGCTGGTAGAAGCTCTCCCGCGAGACGCCCGCGCGCTTGACGATCTCGGCGACCGGCGTCGCGGCATACCCCCGCTCGGCCATCGCGTCGGCCATCGCGTGGAAGATCCGCTCCCGCTGCACCGCCGCCACCTCGTCGCGGCTGAGGCCGTGGCGGCCGCGCGGGAGCGTCGTCATGACCCGGAGCGTTCCACGAACACTATTGTTCGTCAATCGGTCGCACGAGGACGCGGCCCGACGCGGCCCGACGCGACCGGCGTCAGAGCAGCGGCCGCAGCGGCGCGAGCACCAGCTCGGTGAACTTGCGGTGCATGTCGCGCGCCTCCCACTCCCCGCTGGTCAGCTCGAGGCAGTGGGACTGGTCGGTCTCGAAGATCTCCTCGAGCTCGCGTGCGAAGGCCTCGTCGATGATCTCGACGTTGATCTCGAAGTTGCCCGACAGGCTGAGCCGGTCGATGTTCGCGGTGCCGACGGTCGCCCAGGTGCCGTCGACGGTGGCGGTCTTGGCGTGCACCATCGCGTCGCGGTAGCGCAGGATCCGCACGCCCGCGTCGAGCAGCTGGGTGAAGTAGCCGCGCGAGATCCAGTCGGCCACGATGTGGTTGGACTTCAGCGGCAGCAGCAGCCGTACGTCGACGCCGCGGCGCGCGGCCGCCTTGACCGCGTCGATGAAGTCCTCGTCAGGCAGGAAGTAGGCCTGCGTCATCCAGACGTTGCGGCTGGCCCGGTTGATCGCCTCGATGTACATCGCCCGGATCGGGAACATCCACAGCCGGGGGACGTTGCGCTGCACCCGCACGCGCGGCTCCCACGTCGACGCGGTCTCGAGCAGCAAAGGACGCTCGGAGGAGCGCAGCCGGCGGCGGCGGTTGAGGTTCCAGAAGTCGGCGAAGGCGCGCTTGAGGTCCCAGACCGCCGGGCCGGTGATGCGGACGTGGGTGTCGCGCCACTCCGACTCGTAGGCCGAGCCGATGTTGTAGCCGCCGACGAAGCCGACGTTGTCGTCGACGACGAGGATCTTGCGGTGGTCGCGGCCGTAGCGGCGCAGGTCGAAGAAGCGCCAGCCCGCCGAGTAGACCGGGTAGCGCAGCACCTTCACGCTCGACGGGAAGCGCTGGAAGAACGCCGGCGAGACCACCAGGTTGGCGAAGCCGTCGTAGATGCAGTGGACGTCGACGCCACGCTCGGCCGCCGCGATCAGCGCGCGCTTGAACCGCTCCCCCGTCGCGTCGGCCTTCCAGATGTAGGTCTCGAAGAGGATCTGCCGCTCGGCGCCCTCGATCGCGGCGATCATGTCGTCGTACAGATCGCGCCCGAAGGTGTACGTCGTGACGTCGCCGTCGCCGACCGCGACCGTGCGCGGCGGGGTGGTCGGGAACGGCTTGGGCCGCTTGCCCCGGCGCCGGTAGGAGTCGACGAGCGACATCGCGATCGCGACGATGAACGGGACGCCGACGAGGGTCAGCAGGACCCGCCGCAGCACGGTCCGCAGACCGGCCAGCGAGTCCTCGTCACGATGCGCCACGCACGTCAATCTATCGGGAGGGTTCTCGACAACTGCCGACGGCTACTGCTGACTCTCGTTGCTGTTGGTGCCGCTGAGCAGCTCGAGCCGGTCGACGAGCCACGCGCCGTCGACGCGCTTCATCGTCATGCTGACCCGCTGCTCCTCGATCTTGACGTCCTTGTCGGTGTCGTTGGTGATCGCCTGGTCGACGAACGCCAGCACCTCGACCTGGCTGTCGCTCACCGCGCGCGGCGCGGCGTCGACGACCTGGCCCTTGGCGGTCACCTTGCCGCCGACGATCGCCTTCTGCAGGCCGCTGACGTTGGGCGCGAGCTTGGCCTTCAGGTCGGCGTTGGCGATCTGGTCGAGCCAGCCGAAGTCGTGCTCGCCGTCCTTCCACGAGTACGTCGTGATCTGGACCAGCACCTTCTTGGCCGCGTCGAGTGCCGACTGGGCGGCGTCGTCCTTGGCGGTCAGGGCCTCGACCCGCGCCCGGGCGGTGGTGAGGTCGTCCTGGGCGCCGCGCTCCTTGACCAGCAGCCAGCCGCCGACGGCGAGACACGCCACCAGGGCGGCGATCAGCGCGATGACGAGGGTGCCGGGCTTCTTCTGTTCGCTCATCCGACCGCTCACCGTACCGGACCCGGCGCGTGCGCGGCGCCACGCTGCAGCGTGGCGAAGGACGCCGAGCACCGGCCGTCGCGCTGCAGCGGTCGGCGCTCGTTGACCTTGGGGTCGAGCCGGCGGGTGCCGTAGTCGCAGCGCGGGTCCTGGTCGGGGATGATCTCGATGCGCAGCTCGCCGTCGCGGACCTTGTTGAGCAGCGACTGCAGGCCGGGCGAGTAGTTCTGGAGCAGCGCCCGCAGGTGCGGCTCGTAGGAGCGGACGATGTCGGTGAAGCCGACGCCCGTCGTGAGGAAGCCGGGCAGCACCTGGTCGGCATCCTTGACCAGCTTGAGGAGCTCGTCGAGCTGACCGGGGCCGCGCTTGAGCAGGTCGCGCAGCTCGGGGTCGTAGTTGCGCAGGAAGTGCGCGAACTGCTTCGACGACGTCGCCAGCTGGCGCAGCGAGTCGGCGTTGTCGGTCGCGATCGACAGCACCGAGCCGGAGTTGCCGATGATCCGGTCGGTCTCGGGCCACACCTGGTCGAGCGTCTGCAGCAGCGCGGTGCCCTGGTCGAGGATCTGGCCGAGGTCGTCACCGGTGCCGTTGAGGCCGGTGCTCAGCTCGGACAGGACGACGCGCAGCTTCTTGTCGTCGATCTGGCGCAGCACGCTGTTGACCGCGACGACCGTCGAGCTGAGGCTCTTGGGCAGGTCGGTCGACGTGGCGGGGATGGTCTCCCCCGTCGTGAGGAACGGTCCGCCGGCCTTGCGCGGCTGGAAGTCGAGGTACTGCTCGCCGACCGGCGAGAGGCTGCGCACCTTGGCCAGCGAGTCCTTGGGGATCGCGGTGCCGGAGGTGATCGCGACCGTGGCCACCACGCCGTTCGCGGCGGGGACGATCCGGCGGACCTTGCCGACCTTGATGCCGCGGTAGGTCACCGCGGAACCCTCGAAGAGGCCGCCCGTCTGCGCGAGCTCGACCTTGACCTCCACCGGGGCCGACGTCAGCGGCTGGTCGAGGACGGCGGAGAAGATGTAGGTCACCGTCACGATGAGGACGGCGATCACGCCGGCGAGGCTCAGGTAGAGCTTGTTGCCCAGGATCTTCGTCATGGCTCAGGCTCCTCCGCCCAGCAGGCCGCCGAGGAGGTTGCCCAGCCCCAGCGGATCGGACGTCGTGCCCGAGCCGGACGAGCCCGGCTTCTTGGCGCCCGTCTTGGTCTTGCCGCCGAGCAGACCGGTGCCGAGCAGGCCGCCCTTCTTGCCGCCCAGGATCTTGTCGAGCCCGAGCAGGCCCAGCAGGTCCTTGACCAGGCCGTTGACGGTGCCGGTGACCAGCCCGTTGACGTTGAGATTGTCGACGTGCAGCTCGAGCGCGATGTCGAGGTAGTCGGTCGCGACCACGTTGTCGGCCGCGGCGGCGGCGTTGATGACCGCACGCAGCGAGGTCTCGAAGGTGCCGTTGTTCTTCTGGAACTCCGCCAGCACCGGCTCGATCTCCTTGAGGATCGTCAGCAGCTGGGAGCGGGTCGCGGTCACCGTGGTGTTGGCCGCGCCGGTGAACTTCTCGATCTCGGCGAGCAGCTCGGTGAACTGCGGGGTGTGCTCGCGCAGCACCTTCGCGGCCGGCCGGATCTCGCGCACCGCGCGGTTGATGGTGCCCTGCCGCGCGTTGAGGGTCTTCGACAGCGAGTCGAGCGAGGTGAGGACGCCGTCGATCGCCGAGGTCGTCGAGTTGGCCTGGGTCAGGAAGACCGACGCCTTGTCGAGCAGGGCGCGGTAGTCGCCCTCGTTGCCGTTGAGCGCCTTGTTGAGCTCCTCGGTGACCGTCTGCAGCTGGTCGAGGCCGCCGCCGTTGATGAGCAGCGAGGCCTGGGCCAGCGCGTCCTCGACCGAGGGCGCGGTCGTCGTGCTCGACGTCTTCAGCACCGCCTCGTCGGCCAGCACGCCGCCCGTGGCCGGGTTGGTGATGTCGACGAAGAGCTCGCCGAGCGGGGTCGTGTAGCGCAGCCGGGCGTGGGCGCCCTGACGCACCTCGGCGTCCTTCTTGAGCGTCAGCGTCGCCGTCGCGGTGAAGTCGTTGGCCTCGATGTCCTTGACCTTGCCCATGTCGACGCCGTTGACCTTGACCGGGGCGCCGACCGCAAGGTTGAGCGCGTCCTCGAACTCGGCCTTGATCTCGATCGTGTCGCCGGAGACGCCGGTGCCGGGGATCGGCAGGTCGCGCATCGTGGTGCTGCACGCGGTGAAGGCGGTCAGCAGCACGGCGAGCAGCAGCACGAGGGCCGCGCGCGTGGGCTTCTTCGTCGTCGTCATCGTCATCGTCATCGTCGTCATCGTCGGCCTCACGATCCCGGCTGCGAGCCGTTGATGATGGTGCACAGCGGCCCCAGCAGGTTCTTGCAGACCGTCTGGAGGACGCCGCCCAGCGGGTCGAGGATCAGCGGGTCGATGCGGACCGGGAGCCGGTCGCCGGGGATCATCCGCAGGTTCTCGAGGGCGAGCGGCATCACGCGCAGGATCTCGGCGAGCTGGTCCTGCTTCGAGAGCAGCGTCTTCATCAGCTTGGTGCCGCCGTCGAGGTTGTCGACGATGGCCTGCCGGTTGTCGACCGCGAACTTCGCGACCGTGGTCACCGCGTCGTCGAGCGAGCGCAGGGCCTGCTGGAAGTTGCCGCGCTCGTCGGCGAGCAGCTTCGAGGCCTGCGAGACCTGCTGGATGAAGGTCCGCGCGGTCGACTCGTTGTCGCTGATCGTGCTGAGCAGCACGTCGAGGGACTTCAGCGTGGCCGCGACGTCCTCGCGGTGCGCGGCCAGCCCGTCGACGCCGTCGGACAGCGAGTGGATGGTCTGGTTCAGCAGCGGGCCGCGGCCCTGCAGGGCCTTGGTGCCGGCGTCGATGAACCGCTGCACCGCCTGCGCGGTCTCCTTGTTGCCACCGATGCCGGTCGCGAAGCTGTTGAGCGACTCGAGCACCTGGTCGAAGTCGACCGGCGTCTGCGTCTTGTCGAGCCCGATCGTCGCATTGTCGCGCAGCTTGGGGCCCTGGTGGTAGACGGGCGTGAGCTCGACGTAGCGGTCGGTGGCGACCGAGCGGGCGACCACGACGGCGCCGGCGTCGGCGGGCACCGGCTGGTCGGCGTCGATCTCCATGGTGACGAGCACCTTGTCGCCGGCCGGCTCGATCGACTTGATCTTGCCGACGGTGACGCCGAGGATCCCGACGTCGTTGCCGACGAAGAGGCCTGCGGAGTCGGCGAAGTAGGCCTTGACGGTCATCTTGTCCGAGCCGCCGACGACACCGCATCCGGTGGTCAGCAACACCGCCAGGACGGCGATGAGGGCGCCGGTGGCGCGCAGGAGCCTGGTCGTGCTCATCGGCTGCACGTCCTCTCGAGCTTGCAGGTCGTGTCATCGGCGGGGATGGCCGGCGGCTTCACGTAGAGCGGCAGGAAGGGGCCGCTGCCGGTGGCGTTGGCGACGTACCGGACGGCGGGCGCCATCACCTCGAGCAGGTGGGTGAGCTGCTTGTCCTGGGCGTTGAGCGTGGCGAGGACCGAGTTGAGGTCGTCGAGGGCCGGCTTGAGCTTGCCGTCGGTCGACTTCACGATCGCAGTCAGCGCCTGCGACAGGTCGGTGGTCTCGACGAGCAGCCGGTGGATCGCCTCGCGGCGCGCGGTGATCTCGCTGACGACGAGATTGGTCTGCTTCATCAGCCCGACGATGTCCTGGCTGCTCGCGGAGAGCTGGTCGGTCACCTTCCGGGTCGCGACGAGCAGGTCGCCGACCTGGTCGGAGCGCTTCGAGACCACCTCGGAGAGCCGGGCGACGCCCTGGAGCGCCGGGCCGATCTCGTTCTGGCTGGCGCCGAGCGTGCCGGCCATCTCGGTGAGCGCCTTGGCGAGCAGCTCGGGATCGAGCTCGTCGAGCGCGCCGGAGCCCTTCTCGATGACGTCCTGCAGGTTGTAGGGCACCGACGTGCGGTCGAGCGGGATCTGACTCGACGCCAGCGATCCGCTGCCGTGCGGGTCGACCTCCAGGTAGTGGGTGCCGAGCAGGGTGGCGACCTTGACGGTGGCCGTCGACCGGTCGCCGAGCTTGATGCCGGAGTCGAGGGCGAAGGTGACCAGCACGTGGTCGCCCTGCAGCTCGACGCCGGTCACCTTGCCGGAGACGACGCCGTGCACCTGGACGTCCTCGCCCTTGCGCAGGCCGGCCGTGTGCTGGAGCACCGCGGTGTACTTGTCGGTGCCGAAGGTCGCGAAGCTGAGGTAGACGACGAAGGCGCCGATCAGCCCGATGACGACGAGGGTGACGATGCCGACGCGCAGCGGGTTGCGCTCGTTCATGGGCTTCATCGGCACACCGCCGACCACGGGCCGTTGTTGCCGGCCGGGTTGATGCCCTTGCTGTTCTTCGTCACCGCGATCGAGAGCGAGCAGACGTAGACGTTGAGCGCGTTCTCGTACGACGACGCGCGGCCCAGGGACTCGAACACCGTGGAGAAGGCGGGGATCGCCTTCACCAGGCTGCTGCGCGAGCGCTGCAGCATGTCCGCGACGCTGACCAGCCGGTCGGTCGACCTCGTCAGGGGCACCTTGACCTCCTTCAGGAGCGAGCTGGTCGCGCCGACCAGGCGGCTGACGCCGTCGATCGAGGCGCCGATCGACTTGCGGTCGCGCGCCAGGCCGGTCATCAGGCTCTTCAGCTCGCTCACCGTCCGGGTGAGCTCGTCGTTCTGTCCGGCGACGTTCTCGAGCACCGGCTGCAGGTTGGTCATCACCTGGCCGATCACCTCGTCGCGGTCGGCGAGGAAGTTGGTGAGCTGGCCGGTCTGGGCGAGCAGCTGCTCGACGGTGCCGCCCTCGCCCTGCAGCACCTTGATCAGCGAGCTGGCGAGGGTGTTGACGTCACCGGGCTGGAGCACGCGGAACAGCGGCCGGAAGCCGTTGAGCAGCTCGGTCAGGTCGAAGCCCTTGTCGGTGCGGTCCATCGGGATGGTCGCGCCGTCCTTGAGCTCGGCGCCGCGCGCCCCGGTCTGCACCAGCGCGAGATAGCGCTGGCCGAGCAGGTTCTGGTAGCGCATGACCAGCTTGGTGGTGTCGAGCACTGGCTGGGCCTTGATCAGCTGGACGCCGACCTCGGCGCCGTCGGTGGTGGCCTTGATGCTGGTCACCTGGCCGACCCGGACCCCGGCCGCCTTGACGTCGTCGCCCTTGCGCAGGCCGTTGACGTCGGCGAACTCGGCCTTGAACTCGCGGGTGTCGCCGCTGACGCCGTTCTGCATGGTGTTGACCAGCAGCAGGAGCATCAGCCCGCTCGCCAGTGCGAAGGCGGTGAACTTGATCGCGATGGTGCGCAGCCCGGTCACCGGCCGCCTCCCATCAGGCCCGCGAGCCCGGCGCGGTCGCTGCTGCCGGTGCGGTACGTCGGCCGCTGGCCGCTGCCGTAGTAGGGCGGCGGCGAGAGTCGCAGCGTCCCGTCGGTCTTCACGAATCCCTCTCGGACGGCGCTCGGCAGCGTGCGGCCGAGCGCGATATTCATGGCGAGAGCATCGGTGATGCCGGCCTGGCGGTTGTCGTAGACCGCGTCGAGCAGGACGGCGGCGCCGTTGATGAACGCGACCAGCTTGCGCTGGTTGTTCTCGAGGAAGACCCGCGAGGAGCGGGCCAGGTTGGTGCCGCCGGTGATCAGCGCGGTGAGCGACGCCTCCTGGGTGACGATCGTGTGGAAGGTCACCAGGACGTCGTCGGTGGCGTCGAGCAGGTCGGGCGCGATCTGGTCGACCAGGCGGGTCGTGGCCGCCAGCTTGGTCAGGTCGTCGCGCACCTGCGGCATCCGCGGGTTGATCCGGTCGAGGTAGGAGTTGAGCGTCTTGACCGTCTGGCCGATCTGGTTGCCCCGGCCGTCGAGCGCCTGGGCCGCCGACCCGATGGCCGAGGCCAGCTCGGCCGGGCCGAGCGCCTTGACCAGGCGGTCGATGTCGTCGAGTGCCTGCTGCAGCTCGAGGGTGCCCTGGGTGGCGTCGGCCTTGACGATCGCGCCCGCCTCGAGCTCGCCGCTGGGCGTGCCGTGGACGACGAGGTCGACGAAGGTGGTGCCGAAGACGGTGGCCGGAAGGATCCGCGCGACCACGTTGCCGGGCACCGCCTTGAGGTCGGAGCCCTTCATCGTCAGGTCGACGGTGACGCCCTGGCCGTCGGCGGAGCGGCTGATGCCGGACACCTTGCCGACGATGACGCCGTTGAGCTTGACGTCGGAGCCGTTGCGCAGCGCGCCGCCGGCGTTGGCCACCTGGGCGGTCACGTGCGGCTGGGAGCCGAAGGTGCCGTTGCTGCGCAGCGTGATGAACGCGCCGATCACGGCGAGCGCGACCAGCGTGATCAGCCCGCGCCGGGCGAGCTGCTGTCGGGATGCTTCGCGTGCCATGTCTACCTCACCCCGAGATCCGGAAGCCCGGGTCGCCACCCCAGAACAGCAGGGTGAGGACCATGTCGAGCACGACGATGGACACGATGCTCGCGCGGATGCCGGTGCCGGTCGCCTCGCCGACGGCCTGCGGGCCGCCGCCGACGCGCATGCCGTACCAACAGTGGATGAGCGCGACGGTGAGCGCGAACACCAGGATCTTGATGACCGAGAAGATGATGTCGCGGCCCTGGATGAGGGTCGAGAAGTAGTGGTCGAACTGGCCCGGTGACTGGCCGAACAGGACGACGACGGACTTCTCCGAGGCGATATAGCTGCCGATCAGGCCGATCAGGTAGAGGGGCAGGATCGCGACCATGCAGGCGATGACGCGGGTCGTCACGACGTACCGCATGGCGCTGACGGCCATCACCTCGATCGCGTCGATCTCCTCGTGGATCTTCATCGAGCCGATCTGGGCGGTGAACCGGCAGCCCACCTGAGCGCCGAGCGCGAGCGCGGCGATGAGCGGCGCGAGCTCGCGGGTGTTGACGCTGGCGGAGATGAAGCCGGTCAGCGGCGCCAGGCCGACGATCTCGAGGCCGTTGAAGCCCTCGATGCCGATCGACGTTCCGGCGGCGACGGAGAGCAGGATCATCACGCCGACGGTGCCGCCGCCGACGAGGAGGGCGCCGCTGCCCCAGGCGATGTCCTTGATCTGGCGCAGCACCTCCTTCGGGTAGAGCGCGATCGTCGCCGGGATCTCGCGGAAGACCTTGCCCGAGAAGCTCACGAACGACCCGAGCGTCGCGAGCATCGTCATCAGGCTGTCGGTGGCACCGACCAGCGCGTCGGAGAGGCGGGCTCCGGGGCCCCGGCCGAGCTTGATGTCGGTCATCAGGCACCTCCGGGGAAGAGCATCACGTAGGCCTGGGTCAGCCCGACGTTGATCACGGCGAGCAGGATCACGCTGAGGACGACGGCCTGGTTGACCGCGTCGGCGACGCCCTTCGGCCCGCCGCGGGCGCTGAGCCCCTTGTGGGCGGCGACGATGGTGGCGACGAACCCGAAGATGAAGGCCTTCATCTCGGCGAGGATCAGGTCGGCCGGCTGAGCGAGCCCGACGAAGGAGTCGAGGTAGGTGCCTGAGGAGATCTGGCCGCCGCCGACGACGATGATGAACGCCGTGGTCATCGCGGTCATCGCGACGATCACGGTCAGCAGCACCGAGACGAGCAGCGCGGCGAGGATGCGCGGGGCCACCAGGCGCTGGATCGGCGAGATGCCCATGACCTTGAGCGCGTCGATCTCCTCGCGGACCGTGCGCGCGCCGAGGTCGGAGCAGATCGCGGACCCCACCGCACCCGCGATCATCAGCGACGTGACCAGGGGTGCGCCCTGCCGCAGCACGCCGATGCCGTTGACCGCGCCGATGAACGACTGGGCGCCGATCTGGTTGGCCGCGGCGCCGATCTGGACCGAGGTGATGACGCCGAACGGGATCGACACCAGGATCGTCGGCAGCAGCGAGACCCGGGTCATGAACCAGCACTGGAGTAGGAACTCCGACCAGGAGAAGCGCCGGGCCACGATGTCGGAGAAGCCCCACTGGATCGACTCGACGGCGAGCTTGACCAGCTCGCCGGTCGTGATGATCCCGGCCTTGAACCGGCCGGTGAGGCTGTCGACGACGGAGCGGCCGCCGGCCACCACGGCGCTCATGCGGCGGCCTTCGGGATGTCGAACGCCGAGCTGAGCCGCAGCGCCGCGGTCTTGTCGCCGCGCACGCGCAGCTGGCCGCGCAGTACGCCGGTCACCGCGCTGAGGTGGCCGGTGACCAGCCGGAGGAAGTCGTAGGCCTCGCAGGTGACGGTCGCGTCGCGATCGTCACGGACGGCGTCGGCCGCCTCCCCCGCGAGGACGGTCGCACGACCGTCACTGAGTCGGAGCACGTAACGGTCCACCTCTCCGTCGGGGCGCCCGGTCAGCCGGAAGCCGACCGTGATCTGGACGCCGGCTGCCTTACGGCCGTTCACATGGGCCGGCATGCGCTCGAAGATCTCGTCGAGCACGACCGGCCGGAAGCCGGACGCCATCACCGCGCGCAGGTGCTCGGCGCTCACGCCGTGCAGTGCCCGGGACACGTCCAGCGGGTCGATGGCGCGGGGGTCGCCGAAGAGCCCCGCGACCGCCAGGGCGAGGTCGCTGTCGCCCTCGATCTCCAGGCCGGCGCCGAGGTAGCCGACGGCGACGTCGAGCTCGCCGGTGATGAGGCGCAGCAGCTGCACGGGGGTGCCGCGGACGGTGACGTCGGGCGCGGCGCCGGGGGCCGGCGTCGCCGTACCGTCGTGGAGGCGGACCGTCGCGGCCGCGCGCGCGTCGGTGGCCTCCCAGCGCACGACGGCGTCGACACCGGCGAGCGTTCCGGGCAGCGCGAAGTCGGCGAGACGGGACGTCACGCTCTCGACAACGGCCGAACCCCGCTCGGCGTCATGCACCAGCGCGCGCAGGTCGTCGTCGGACGCCGCCCGGAGCGCCGCCAGCAACGCGCCGGGGTCGGCGGTGAGCAGCGACGACGCGAGCTCCTCGCCCGTCGCGCGAGCCCACGCGCCCAGCCGCACCCGCCCCATGCGCTCCCCCATTCCGCTGCATCCGACTGCCTGTTGCTCGGTGTAACAGATATCACGCGATTTGGTCACGGGGGGAGAGGTGTTCACGTGGCGCCATCCGCGGGCCGCGTCGCGGACGGTGCAGACCGGCCGCTCCGACGAGGAAGGGGACCCGCCCGCGATGCCCCGTCCACGGCACCAGGAAGCGGGCCAGCTCGGCGTCGTCGAAGGGAGTGCCGGTGAGCGCCCAGCCGACGTCTTTGGCGACGTGGTAGTCGCCGTACGAGACGGCGTCGGGGTCGCCGAGCGCCCGCTGCCGGACCTCGGCGGCGGTCCACACCCCGATGCCCGGCAGGCTGCGCAGCCGGCGCTCGGCCTCCTCGCCGGACAGGGACGCCATCCGCTCGATCGCGTCGGCGCGCGCGGCGGCGGTGACCACGGCCCGGCTGCGGGCGGGGTCGATGTGGAGCCGCAGCCACTCCCACGACGGGATCGCGCGCAAGGTGTCGCCGTCGGGCTGGATCATCAGGCCGCAGGCGGCGCCGGGGCCGGGCGCCGGCGTGCCGTGGCGCCGGACGAGGGCGCGGAAGCCGCCGAAGGCCTCCTGGCCGGTGACCTTCTGCTCGATGATCGACGGCACCAGCGACTCGAACACCAGCCCGGTGCGGCCCAGCCGCAGGTGCGGGTGCTGACGGCGGGCCTCGACGAGGACCGGGTGCTGCGGGTCGAAGCCGGTCCAGTCGTCCTCGTCGCCGAGCAGCGCCGGCAGCTGCTCGAGCGCCCACCGCGCGCCGGGACCCCAGGCGCGGGCGTGGACGTCGCCGTCGGCGTCCTGGGCGCGGACGGCGAGTGTCGCGGGGCCCTCCGGCGTCCGACTCCCCCGCCAGTGCCACCCGTCGACGTCGAACCGGTGGGTCGGGTCACCGCCGCCGCGCCGCTGCTGGCGCAGGATGGCGACGACGGGGACGGGACGCCCCGGACGCCAGACGCGGGTCCCGTCCGGTGAGCTCACCGCAGCACTCTACGGTCCGAGTTGGACTAGGCTTTGTCATGCAGGGACGAATACCTTTCGTCCCGCACCCACTTCCACGCTCCCGGAGGGCAGTTGAGCATCGACACGACGCGCCGTCGCGCCCGCCTCGACCAGGAGGCGGTGCTGCAGGCGGCCGAGACGCTCGTCGACCGGGACGGCTACGACGCGCTGACCATGACCTCGCTCGCCGCCGAGCTCGAGGCACGCGTGTCGTCGCTCTACAACCACGTCGCCAACCTCGAGGACCTGCGCGCGATGATCCAGGTCCGCGCGATGCGGCTCCTGGGCGACCACGTCCGCGCCGCCGCGATGGGCCACGCCGGCGTCGCCGGCCTGCGCGCCCTGAGCCACGCCCTCCGCTCGTTCGCCCGCGCGCACCCGCAGCGGTACGCCGCGCTGACCCGGCCGCCGATCGACCGCGAGGAGTTCTACGCGGCCGCCCTCGACGCGATCGAGGCACTCGCCATCATGGGCCGCTCCGCCGGCCTCCCCGACGAGCGGCTGCTCCAGAACGCGATGGCCCTCTTCGCCTGCCTGCACGGCTTCGTGTCACTGGAGGTCGCCGGCTACTTCGGCGACCTGTCCGGCACCAACGCCGAGCTCGACCTCGACGACGTCTACGAGCACGTCATCGACGGCGCCGTCACCGCCGCCTCGCTCGACGCCACCCGCTAGCGATGCTGCTGCGCGACCTGGTCGACGTGTCCCGCGCGGTCGGGGCGACCCGGTCGCGCAAGGAGAAGACCGCGCTGATCAGCGCGCTGCTGGTCGCGGCCGAGCCCGCCGAGCGGGCGCTCGTCGCGCACTACCTGTCGGGGCGCCTGCGGCAGCGGCGTACCGGGCTCGGGTGGCGCAGCCTGCAGTCGCTTCCCTCCCCCGCCGACGCGCCGTCGCTGTCGGTGGCGGAGGTCGACGCCGCGTTCGCGGCGATGTCCGTCCTGTCGGGGGCGGGCTCCGCCGGGCGGCGGGCTGCGTTGGTGGCCGAGCTCTTCGGGCGGGCGACCGCCGCCGAGCAGGAGTGGTTGCGCGCGGTCGCCGTCGGCGAGGTGCGCCAGGGCGCGCTGGAGGCGGTCGTCACCGAGGCGCTGGCGCTGGCCGCGGGCGTGCCGCTCACAGCCGTACGGCGGGCCGCGATGCTGGCCGGCGGCGCGACGTACGTGGTCGACGCGGCGTTCTCGGGCCCGGCCGCCCTCGACGAGGTCGGGCTGACCGTCGGCCGGCCCATCCTGCCGATGCTCGCGTCGTCGGCGCCGGACGTCGCGGCGGCGATCGCCAAGGCCGCCTCGGGCGGCGCGGCCGGCGTGGGGGTCGACGCGAAGCTCGACGGCATCCGGATCCAGGTCCACCGCTCCGGCGACGACGTCGTCGTCGCGACCCGCAGCCTCGACGACATCACCCACCGCCTCCCCGAGGTCGTCTCCATCGTCCGCGCCCTCCCCGCCACCGACCTGGTCCTCGACGGCGAGGCGCTCGCGCTCGCCGCCGACGGCCGCCCGCGCCCGTTCCAGGAGACCGCGTCCCGGACCGCGACCGAGGTGACGGCAGCGGGCGGCGCGGCGGTCACGCCGTACTTCTTCGACGTGCTGCACGTCGATGGCACCGACCTCATCGACCACCCCGCCCACGAGCGCTGGCAGGTGCTGGAGGACCTCGTCCCGCCCGAGCACCGCGTCCAGCGCTGGGTCGGCACCGACGTCGCGCTCGCGGAGGCGTTCACGTCGTCCGTGCTGGCGTCGGGGCACGAGGGCGTCGTCGTGAAGTCGGTCGACGCGCCGTACGACGCCGGGCGCCGCGGCGCCGCCTGGGTGAAGGTCAAGCCCGTCCACACCCTCGACCTCGTCGTCCTCGCCGTCGAGCACGGCTCCGGCCGCCGCCGCGGCTGGCTCTCGAACATCCACCTCGGCGCCCGCGACCCGTCGTCGCCCTCGGGGTTCGTGATGCTCGGCAAGACCTTCAAAGGGATGTCCGACGAGATGCTGGCCTGGCAGACCACCCGCTTCCGCGACCTGGAGGTCGCCGACGACGGCTGGGTCGTCACCGTCCGTCCCGAGCAGGTCGTCGAGATCGCGTTCGACGGGCTGCAGCGCTCGACCCGGTATCCGGGCGGGCTGGCGCTGCGGTTCGCGCGGGTCGTCCGCTATCGCGACGACAAGACGGCCGACGAGGCCGACACGATCGACGCCGTCCGCGAGCTACTGCCTTAGGGAAGCAGCGGGCAGACGACCGCGTCGAGCGTGGCGGTCAGCGCGAACGCCGCGTCGCCGAGCGGCGTCTTCGGCGAGCCCGGCGAGCCGAGCAGCGGCGCGAGCAGGGTCGTGATCGGGCCGCTCGGGCGCGAGCCCGGCGGGGTGCAGGTGCTGCCGGCCGCCTGCGCGGTGCCGGCGCCGACGCCGACCAGGACGGACGCGGACATGCCCACGACGGCGGCGCGCGCCGCCCACCTCTGCTTGCTGGTCATGGTGGAGCCTCCTATGACTGGTAACCCCCCCAATAACGTGGGAACGGTAGCGCTCGCGCGCCAGGGTCCGCCAGAGGCCGCCCGTCCCGAGTTGGGTGGGTCAGCGTGACGCGGGCGTCACGCTCACCCACCCCACCCCTTCGGAAGATGTTGCAACACCGAGTTGCACGTCCCGTACACTTCTCCCATGGCGACCAACGCACCGGCCACCGACGGCCGTCGCAAGGCGGCGGCCGCGCGCCGCAAGGCGCGGCAGGCGGACATCATCGCCGCGACCCGCCAGATCTTCGACTCCAAGGGTGTGCGCGACGTCCAGATCGAGGAGATCGCGACCGCGGTCGGGATCAACCGGGCGATCGTCTACCGGCACTTCACCGGCAAGGAGGAGCTGTTCGCGCTCACCCTGGTCGGCTACCTCGAGGAGCTGCGCGAGGCGATGCTCGCGGCGGCGGGCGGGGCCGAGGCGCCGAGGGAGCAGCTCGAGGCGATCGTGGGCGCCTTCGTCGACTACGGCGTCGCGCACCCGGCGTTCGTCGACTGCGCGCAGGCACTGATGGTCCGGCCCGGCGAGGAGCTGCTGCTCGAGATCGCGGAGGGCCCGCTGTTCAAGCTCGGGCGCGGGATCACGTCCTGCCTGGCGGTGCTGTCCCAGACCCTGGCCGACGGCGTCGCCAAGGGCGCCTTCAACCTGCCCGACGACCCCGACCTGCTCGCCAACGCGCTCTACGCCAGCGGGCTGGGGGCGCTCTCGCTCGCCCGGCTCGGCATCCTGGTCAGCGAGGTCGCGCCCGGCATCCCGACCGTCGGGCAGATCTCGCCCGCGCAGGTCCGGTCCTACCTGGTCCGCTCCGCGGTCGCGCTCGTCACCGCCTGAGTTTGAGCCTGGCCCCGAGCCCGCACCACGACGAACGACCCGCCCCCACCAGGGGACGGGCCGTTCGCATACAAAGGGGTCAGCGCTCCAGGATCGCCACCACGCCCTGGCCACCGGCCGCGCAGACCGAGATCAGCGCGCGGCCGCCGCCGTTGGCCTGGAGCAGCTTGGCCGTGTTGGCCACGATCCGGCCACCGGTGGCGGAGAACGGGTGGCCCGCGGCGAGCGAGGAGCCCTTGACGTTGAGCTTGGCGCGGTCGATCGAGCCGAGCGGCGCGTCGAGGCCGAGGCGCTCCTTGCAGAACACCGGGCTCTCCCAGGCGGCCAGCGTGGAGAGCACCTGCGAGGCGAAGGCCTCGTGGATCTCGTAGAAGTCGAAGTCCTGCAGGGTCAGGCCGTTGCGCTCGAGCATCCGCGGAACGGCGTACGCCGGCGCCATCAGCAGGCCCTCGGCGCCGTTGACGAAGTCGACCGCCGCGACCTCGGAGTCGACGAACCAGGCGAGCGCCTCGAGGCCGTGCGCCTCGGCCCACTCCTCCGAGCCCAGCAGGACGGCGGACGCGCCGTCGGTCAGCGGCGTCGAGTTGGCCGCGGTCATGGTCGCCGCCTCGCCCTTGCCGAAGACCGGCTTGAGCTTGGCGAGCTTCTCCAGCGAGGAGTCGGCGCGCAGGTTGTTGTCGCGCTCGAGGCCGCGGAAGGGCGTGATCAGGTCGTCCTGCCACCCCTCGTCGTAGGACGCCGCGAGGTTGTGGTGCGAGGTGACGGCGAGCTCGTCCTGCGCCTCGCGGCTGATCTGCCACTCCAGCGCGGTCAGCGCCTGGTGCTCGCCCATCGACAGGCGGGTGCGCGGCTCGCCGTTGGACGGGATCGCGAGGCCGATGTCGCCGGGGCGGATGGTCGCGAGGATCGCGAGCCGGTCCTTGGTGGAGCGGGCGTTGTTGAGCTGGAGCAGCTTCTTGCGCAGCTTCTCGGAGATCGCGATCGGCGCGTCGGAGGTGGTGTCGACGCCGCCGCCGATGCCGGATTCGAGCTGGCCGAGCTTGATCTTGTTGGCGATGTAGTTGATCGCCTGCAGGCCGGTGCCGCAGGCCTGCTGCAGGTCGACCGCGGCGGTCTCGGGCGCGAGCTTGGTGCCGAGCACCGACTCGCGGACCAGGTTGAAGTCGCGGCTGTGCTTGAGCACCGCGCCACCGGCGACCTCGCCGATGCGTTCACCCTCCAGACCGAAGCGAGCCACCAGGCCGTCGAGCGCGGCGGTCAGCATCTCCTGGTTGGACGCGGTGGCGTAGGCGCCGTTGGAGCGGGCGAAGGGGATCCGGTTACCGCCGAGTACGGCGGCCCGACGAACAGTGTTGGCCATGCTTCTATCCTCACGCTCGGGGACCTGCAGGAGAACCGTTTGAGTGGCAGATCACGAAATGTGGACTCAGAGTTACACATCTAGTTACATAGGCTACGAGCGGGCGACGCCCGTGGACAAACCTTCCGCACCACCTCCTCACAGAATGCGACTGAGCATGAGCGACAAGTACCAGGGCTTCGTGAGCTCCCCGATCGGCAAGATCCTCGTCAAGAACCTCGGCCTTCCCAACCCGGTCGCACTCGACCGCTACACCGACGGCGACCCGCTGGTCAGCGGCACCGTCCTGGTCGGCGGCACCGGCCGCCTCGCCGAGTCGCTCCCGGGCCTGCTCGACCTGCTCGGCATCGCGTCCACCACCGCGCTCGAGGACGGCGCCAAGGTCAAGGGCATCGTCTTCGACGCCAGCGGCCTGCGCGACGCCGCCGACCTGGTCGCGCTCCGCGACTTCTTCACCCCGGTGCTGCGCAGCCTCGAGAGCTGCGCCCGGGTGGTCGTCATCGGCACCCCGCCCGAGCTGACCAAGGGCGGCGAGCGGGTCGCGCAGCGCGCGCTCGAGGGCTTCACCCGCAGTCTCGGCAAGGAGATCGGCCGCGGCGGCACGGTCCAGCTGGTCTACGTCGCCGAGGGCCAGGAGGCCGCGGTCACCAGCACTCTCGCCTTCCTGCTCTCCCCCAAGTCCGCCTACGTCTCGGGCCAGGTGGTCCGGGTCGGCGCCCACGGCCCGGCCACCACGACGTCCGTCGACGACTGGACCAAGCCGCTGGCCGGCAAGGTCGCCCTTGTCACCGGCGCCAGCCGCGGCATCGGCGAGGCCATCGCCCGGGTGCTGCACCGTGACGGCGCCACTGTGGTCGGCGTCGACGTCCCGCAGGCGGCCAGCGAGCTGCAGACGCTGATGAACGAGCTCGACGGCGACTGGCTGACCCTCGACATCACCGGCAAGGACGCCCCGCAGCGCATCGCCCACCACCTGCAGGAGAAGCACGGCGGCGTCGACGTCGTCGTCCACAACGCCGGCATCACGCGCGACCGCAAGCTCGCCAACATGGCGGCCAACGACAAGGGCGACCGCTGGACGTCGGTCATCGCGGTCAATCTCACCGCCCCCGAGCTGATCACCCGCGAGCTGCTCGACCAGAAGGTCATCAACGACGGCGGCTCGATCATCGGCGTCGCGTCGATCGCGGGCATCGCGGGCAACGTCGGCCAGACCAACTACGCCGCGTCCAAGGCCGGCGTGATCGGCTTCGTCGACAGCCTCGCCGACGAGCTCGACAACGGCATCACGATCAACGCCGTCGCGCCCGGCTTCATCATCACCCAGATGACCGCCGCCGTCCCGTTCGCGACCCGCGAGGTCGGCCAGCGCCTCAACGCGATGGCCCAGGGCGGCCTGCCGGTCGACGTCGCCGAGACCATCGCCTGGTACGCCAACCCCGCGTCGTCCGCCGTCAACGGCAATGTCGTCCGGGTCTGCGGCCAGATGATGCTGGGAGCCTGAGATGGCGCTGCCCGTCATGCTCAAGGCCGCGCTCCCCGCGGTCCCCGGCGTCAACCAGCTGCCCGGCATCAAGAAGACCGGCGGCGCGCTGCCCGACGTCACCCTGCGCCGTGACGACCTGGTCGTCGCGCGCGCCGAGGTCGAGCGGTACGCCGACGTCTGCGGCTTCCCGCACAAGGACGTCGCCCCGCTGCCCTACCTGCACATGCTGGCGTTCCCGCTGCACCTGCAGCTGATGACCGACGCACGCTTCCCGTTCCCGGCGATCGGCTCGGTGCACCTCGAGAACACCATCGTCCAGCACCGTCCGGTCGCGATCGGCGAGACCGTGTCGCTGGCGCTGCGCGCCGACAACCTGCGGGCGAGCACCAAGGGCCGCGCCTGGGACATGAACGTCACCGCGACGGTCGGCGACGAGGTCGTGTGGGAGTCGGTGTCGACCTACCTGCGCATCGGCAAGGGAGACAAGGACGGCGGCGACCCCGGCATGTCGCTGGCCCCCGTCGCGGCGAAGGGCCCGGTGTGGAGCCTCGGCAGTGACCTCGGCCGGCGCTACGCCGCGGTGTCGGGCGACCACAACCCGATCCACCTCTACCCGCTGACCGCGAAGGCGCTGGGCTTCCCGCGCCACATCGCCCACGGCATGTGGAGCAAGGCCCGCTGCATCGCGGCCCTGGAGAACCGACTGCCCGACGCGGTAAAGGTCGAGGTCGCGTTCAAGAAGCCGATCTTCCTGCCGGGCAAGGCGCAGTTCGGCGCCGCCCCCAACGGCGACGGCTGGGACTTCACGCTGGTCAACCCCAAGTCCGGCGCGCCGCACCTGCTGGGGCGCACCACCGCGCGCTGATCCTCCGTCTCACCCGGCATACCTGCTCCGTTTTCGGGCGAAGGACGACCGATATGCGGGGTGAGACGACGGTCAGTGGTGCCGGGGCGACACCTGCCTGGCCTGGTCCTCCGGCATCGGCTCGTAGTGCGCGAAGGCGCGGGTGAAGGTGCCCGCGCCTCGCGTTGCCGCGCGCAGGTCGACGGCGTACCGGATCAGCTCGCGCTGCGGCACGTGCGCGCGGATGAGGGTCCGGCCGTCGGCGACGTTCTCGTTGCCGAGCAGCCGGGCCCGCCGCGCGGACAGGTCGCTCATCACCGTGCCGACCAGGTCGTCGGGGATGAGGACGCCGACGTCGTCGTACGGCTCCAGCATCGAGACGCCCGCGGCTTCCGCCGCCTCCCGCAGCGCGAGGGCGCCGGCGCTCTGGAAGGCCATGTCGGAGGAGTCGACGCTGTGAGCCTTGCCGTCGGTGAGGGTGACCCGCAGGTCGACGACCGGGTAGCCGTTGCGCAGGCCGCGCTCCATCTGGGCGCGCACCCCCTTCTCGACGCTGGGGATGTAGTTGCGCGGCACCGAGCCGCCGACCACCTTGTCGACGAACTCGAAGCCGCTGCCCTCGGGCAGGGGCTCGACCTCGATGTCGCAGATCGCGTACTGCCCGTGGCCGCCCGACTGCTTGACGTGGCGGCCGTGCCCCTTGCCCGCGCCGGAGATCCGCTCGCGCAGCGGCACCAGCAGCTCGCGCTGCTCGACGGTGACGCCGTGGCGCTCCGCCAGCCGCTCCAGGACGACGTCGGCGTGCGACTCCCCCATCACCCACAGCACCAGCTGGCCGGTCTCGGCGTTGTGCTCGACGCGCAGGCTCGGGTCCTCGGCGGCGAGCCGGGCCAGCGCCTGGGAGAGCTTGTCCTCGTCGGAGCGGGTCGCCGCCTCGATCGCCACCGGCAGCAGCGGGTCGGGCATCGACCACGGCTTGAGCACCAGCGGGTGGTCGACGGCGGAGAGGGTGTCGCCGGTCTCGGCGCGCGAGAGCCGAGCGACGGTACCGAGGTCGCCGGCGAGCACCCGGCCGGTCGGCACCTGGGTGGCGCCGAAGGGGTGGCCGAGCGCGCCGATCCGCTCGTCCTCGTCGTGGTCCTCGTGGCCGGCGTCGGCGGCGAAGAAGGACGAGAAGTGACCGGACACGTGGACGGCGGTGTCGGGGTCGAGGGTGCCGGAGAAGACGCGGACCAGGCTGATCCGGCCGACGTACGGGTCGCCGGCGGTCTTGACCACCTCGGCGACCAGCGGCCCCGCGACGTCGCAGGCGAGGACGCCGACCGACTTGCCGGCGGGCGTGAACACCTCGGGCGAGGTCCGCTCCAGCGGCGACGGGAAGCCGTCGACGCACAGGTCGAGCAGCTCGCGCAGCCCCACGCCGGTGGCGCCGCAGACCGGGATCACCGGGTGGAAGGAGGCGCGCGCGACGGCCGTCTCCAGGTCGCCGATGAGGACCTGGAGGTCGATCTCGTCGCCGCCGAGGTAGCGGTCCATCAGGCCCTCGTCCTCGGACTCCTCGATGACCGCCTCGATCAGCTCGCCGCGGCGCGGATCGTCGGTCTCGCCGGTGATGAGTCCGATCAGACCGGACGGCGCCCCGGCGTCGGCTGAGTCGATGAGGTAGACCGGCAGCACCTTGCCGCCCAGGACGGCGCGCGCCTGCGCGACCACTGCGTCGACGTGCGCCCGGGGATGGTCGAGCTTGGTGACGACGACCGCGCGCGGCATGTCGACCTGGGCGCACTCCCGCCAGACCTGGCGCGTGCCGTCGTCGATCTCCTCGTTGGCCGCGACCACGAAGAGCGCGCAGTCGGCGGCCCGGAGCCCGGCGCGCAGGTCACCGACGAAGTCGGCGTAGCCGGGGGTGTCGATCAGGTTGACCTTCACCCCTCGGTGCGCCAGGGGCGCGACCGCCAGCGAGATCGAGCGGCCGTGCCGCCGCTCGGCGTCCTCGGTGTCGCAGACCGTGGTGCCGTCGACCGTGCTGCCGGCCCGGGTGATCGCCTTGGTGTGCGCGAGGAGGGCCTCCACGAGGGAGGTCTTGCCCGATTGCGAGGGCCCGACCAGAACCACATTGCGGATCCGATCGGGCCCGGTCGCCGCGAGGCCCTGTTCGCCTCGCTTGTCTGCGTGCTTGTCGGCCATAGGCTCACGAAACTCCTGCCGCGCCCAGGAAACAAGGGGCAAGCGGGACGCGAGCCTACGAGCGGGGCCGGATCAGCCCCTCCTGGGCGACCGTCGCGACGAGCGTGCCGTCCTGGGTGTACACGCGCCCCAGCGCGAGCCCCCGCCCGCCGCTGGCCGACGGCGACCACTGGTCGTAGAGCCACCACTCGTCGGCCCGGAACGGCCGGTGGAACCAGATGGTGTGGTCGAGCGACGCCATCTGCACCTTGTCGGGCGTGTGCCGCGGGTGCGCGGCGAGCGCGGCACCGAGGAGCGTCACGTCGCTGGCGTAGGTGAACGTCGCCAGGTGCTCGATCGGGTCGTCGCTGAGCCGGCCGTCGACGCGGATCCACGCCAGGGCCTGCGAGGGCCGGGCGGGGTCGACCGGCTCGAGCCCGTAGGCCGAGCTGCCGAGCCAGCGCACGTCGAGCGCCGCCCACTCCTTGCTCAGCCCGTCGTCGGTGCCGCGCTCGGCCATCAGGGCCATCAGGTCGAGGCCCTCCTCGGGCGCCTTGACCTCGGGCATCGCGTCCTGGTGCTCGAGGCCCTCCTCGGCACGCTGGAAGTTGAGCGACTGGTAGTAGATCGGCCGGCCGTGCTGGCGGGCGAGCACCCGGCGGGTCGAGAAGGAGCGTCCGTCGCGGATTCGCTCGACGTCGTAGATGATCGGGACGTTGTAGTCGCCGGGCAGCAGGAAGTACGAGTGCAGCGAGTGCACGTGCATGCCCTCGTCGACCGTCCGCGACGCCGCGATCAGCGCCTGCGCGGCCACCTGGCCGCCGTAGACGCGCTGCCGGATGGTCTCCGGCTGCTGGCCGCGGAACAGGTCGGTGTCGAGCTGCTCGAGGTCGAGCAGGGAGATCAGCTTCTGCGTCGCCTCCCCCATCACGCGCTCGGTCACGATGCTCCTCCGGTCTCGTCGGGGCCCTCGAGGCCGGCCAGGAACTGCTCGAACTGCCGGCCGATCTCCTCGCCCGTCGGGAGGGGCTCGTCCTCGGCGAGCAGGCTGCTGCCCTCCTCCTCGGCGCGGGCGAAGGTGTCGTACTGCTGCTCCAGCGCGGTGACGACGTCCTGGACCTCGTCGTTGGCGGACAGGTAGCGGCTGATCTCGTCCTCCCGCTCCTCGGCGAGCTCGCGGAGCTCGGTGAGGTCGATCGTCAGCCGGGCGGCCAGCTCGACCTGCTCGAGCACCGCCAGGGACGCGCGCGGGTAGTCGAGCTGCGCGAGGTAGTGCGGCACGTGGGCGACGAAGCCCTGCGCGTCGCGGTCCCACTCGCCGAGGCGCACCTCGAGCAGCGCCTGGGCGCTGCTCGGGATCCGCAGCTCGCCGCGCCACGGGCTGGTGCCGGTGAGCAGGTCGGGGTTGTTGGCGTGGTGGGTGATCGCGATCGGCCGGGTGTGCGGCACCGCCATCGGCACCGAGCCCATCGAGACGACGAGGGTGACGTCGAAGCGGTCGATCACCTCGAGCACCGCGCGGCAGAAGGCCTCCCAGCGGATGTCGGGCTCGGGCCCGTGCAGCAGCAGGTACGGCGAGCCGCCGGCGTCGCGCAGCATCCGGACGACGAGCCGCGGCGCCTCGTAGCCCTCGTAGTGGTCGCGGGCGAAGGTCATCGGGGGCCGGCGCGCCCGGTAGTCGTGGAGCTGGTCGACGTCGAAGGTCGCCACCACGACTCCCCCGCCCTCGGGCGAGGAACCGCCGACGCGCACCAGGTGCCGGGCGGCGAGCGCGCCGGCGTTGCCCGCGTCGAGGAAGCCCTCGAGCGCGACGATCATCGGCAGCGACTCGACGCCCTCGAGCTCGGGCACCTCGTCGACGATGTGGACGAGACGGGTCGATGAGGTCACGCGGAAAGCCTATTCCCTCCTACTCGGGCGCCGGCGCGAGCCTGCTGTGACGCCGTCCGTAGGCGAAGTAGACGACGAACCCGATGAGCATCCAGACCACGAACCGGATCCACGTGTCGCCGGTCAGGTTGAGCATCAGGTAGAAGCACATGAGGGTCGACACGGCCGCGACGACGGGCGCGAGCGGCGTACGGAAGCCGCGCGGCAGGTCGGGGCGGGTGCGGCGCAGCACGACCACGCCGATGCTCACCAGCATGAACGCGAACAGGGTGCCGATGTTGACCAGGTGGGCCAGCGTGGACAGGTCGACGAATCCGGCGAGCGCGGCGACGGCGATGCCCGTCGCGATCGTGATCCGGTACGGCGTCCCGTAGGTCGGGTGCACCTTGGCCAGCGCCCGCGGGAGCAGCCCGTCGCGCGCCATCGCGAAGCCGACCCGCGACTGACCGAGCATGAGGATCATCGCGACCACGACCAGGCCGATGCAGGCGCCGACCGAGATCAGGTTCGGCATCCAGTCGACGCCGGACGCCTTGAAGGCGTCGGCGAGCGGCGCGGCGCTGTTGGGGTCGATGTCCTGGTAGCTGCGCACGCCGGTGACGACGAGGCTGACCGCGGCGTAGAGCACGGTGACGATGGCGAGCGAGCCGAGGATGCCGATCGGGACGTCGCGCTGCGGGTTCTTGGTCTCCTCGGCCGTGGTGGCGACGATGTCGAAGCCGATGAACGCGAAGAAGACGATCGCGGCGCCGGAGATCACGCCGGCGAGGCCGAAGACCGCGGGCTGCAGGCCGAGCAGGCTGGTGATGAGCGGTACGTCGGCGAAGCCGCCGCTCGACGCGGGCGTGGGCTGGGCGTCGGGGATGAACGGCGTCCAGTTGCTGACGTCGATGTGCGCGATGCCGACGATGATGACGGCCGCGACGACGACCAGCTTGAGCGCGACCACGACCTGGTTGAAGCGGCTGGAGAACTTGGTGCCGCGGATCAGCATGAACGTGACGAGCAGCGCGATCACGACGGCCGGCAGGTCGATGAAGCCGTCGGCGGCCGAGCTGATCTGGGTCGGCAGCGTGACGTGCACGATGCCGAGCACCTCCTGCAGGTACGCCGAGAAGCCCGTCGACAGCGCGGCGGCGCCGACGGTGAACTCGAGGACCAGGTCCCAGCCGATGATCCACGCGACCAGCTCGCCGAGCGTGGCGTAGCTGAACGTGTAGGCACTGCCGGCCACGGGAACCGTCGAGGCCAGCTCGGCATAGCAGAGCGCCGCCAACCCGCACGCGACGGCGGCGATCACGAAGCTCAGCGCCAGCGCCGGCCCGGCGTTGCTCGCCGCGACCGTGCCGGTCAGCACGAAGATGCCGGCGCCGATGATCACGCCGACGCCGAAGACCGTGAGGTCGAGCGCGGACAGATCCTTGCGCAGCCGGTGGTCGGGCTCGTCGGTGTCGGCGATCGACTGCTCGACCGACTTGACGCGGAACAGGCTGGTCGGACTCATGGGACTCCTCGAGTGTCTCTAGCCGCTGTGTCTAGCCGCCGTAGGTGGTGGTCATCAGGGCGACGCCGCGCTGCGCGAGCTGCGCGGTGGTGACGCCGAGGACGTCGGGGATCACCGCATCCTGGTCGGCCTCGTCGCGCAGCCGGTCCATCAGCAGGAACAGCATCTGCTCACCGTAGACGCTCGCGACGTACTCGCAGACCCACCACGACAGGGCATACCACGCCTCGGCGTCGGGGCCGGCGAACTGCGCCTCACCGGGCAGGTCGCGCGCGGACGCCGCGACGGAGAGCGCGGTGGCGGGCAGCTGGCGGCGGTCGGGCGCCATCGGCCGCACCGAGACGTACTCGGCGATGCCCTCGTTGAGCCACAGCGGGATGCCGCGGGCCCGGCTGCCCAGCGTGGCGTGCGTCAGCTCGTGGCGCACCAGCCGGCCGAGCACGGACGACGGCTGGTCGAGGATACGCGGGTTGAGGAAGACCCGGTACGACGCGTCGCCGCGGCTCGGCTCGCGCACGTCGGCGGGGACGGCGATCGTCAGCCCGTCCGCGCGATCGGGGTCGCCGACGGTCTGGCCGGCCAGACCGCGCAGGAAGGCGGGGTCGCGCAGCGAGTAGACGACCACGCCCTCGTCGACCGACGCGGCGCTGCCGACGACGCTGCGCACCTCGTAGCGCCCGGTGCTCGCGGCGGAGACCACCCGGTCGGCGTAGCGACCGGTGCTGTCGTCGAAGATGCCGAGGATGCCGGGACGCTGGCGGACCTCGATCCGGCCGACGTCCCACGGCTGCGTGTTGCCGGGGTGGCCGGTCTCCCACTCGGCGTCGGTCGTCGAGGCGACGACGAGCCGCTGCCTGTCGACCGACGGCGTGAACCGGAAGCGGTCACGCGTGCGGACGGGCACGGCGTCGTAGCCGTCGAGGCGCAGCGCGACGGTGACCTCGGCCCAGTAGTCGTCGCTGCCCGCGACCGGGCGGATGGTCTCGGGGTCGACCTTGATCCGCAGCACGCCGACGGGCAGCTGCGCGATGTTGTCGAAGTAGACCTGTTGGTCGCGGACCAGCGACGCGTCCGAGCGGTCGAGGCTGCGGCGGAAGCGCGCGACGTCGTGCCGGCGCAGGCCGGCGGCGCGCAGGCTGAGTGCGCGCTGCATGAGGGTCGCGACGTCGTCGTACCCGTTGCCGGAGTAGGTGGGTGGCGGCGGGTCGTCGGAGCAGGCGGCCAGAGGGAGAAGGGCCGCCGTGAGCGCCCCGACGAGTGCAGCCCGCGCGCGCCTCGCGCTAACGCGAGCCGTCGACATCGAGGAGTGCCCGCCCCTCCGGTGCGGGCTCTGCGCTGATGTCGTGGAGGGTCTCGAGCGCGATCGCGGACGCCGACAGGCCGATCCGCTCCATGATCGCGTCGCGCTTGGCGTGGTCGAGGAACTCCTGCGGGATGCCGTGGAGCCGCACGGGCGTGCGGACGCCCGCGTCGGCCAGGGTCTGGAGCAGGACGGCGCCGACGCCGCCGACGATGCCGTTGTCCTCGATGGCGACGACGCGGCGGTGGGTGCGCGCGAGGTCGATCAGGGCGGGGTCGACCGGCTTGACCCAGCGCGGGTCGACGACGGTGACGCCGATGCCCTGGGCGATCAGGCGCTGGGCGACGTCGACCGCCGTCGGCGCCATCGCGCCCACGGAGACGACGAGCACGTCGCGCTCGCCCTCGCGGACCAGGACGTCGCAGCCGCCGGCCTTGCCGACCGCCGCGATGTCGGCGGGCGGCGGGCCCTTCGGGAAACGGACGACGGTGGGCGCGTCGGCGACCTCGACGGCCTCGTCGAGCAGCTCGCGCATCCGGGTCGCGTCACGCGGCGCCGCGAGGCGCAGGCCGGGGACGACCTGGAGCAGCGACATGTCCCACATGCCGTTGTGGCTGGCGCCGTCGTCGCCGGTCACGCCGGAGCGGTCGAGGACGAAGGTGACGCCGCACTTGTGGAGGGCGACGTCCATCAGCACCTGATCGAAGGCACGGTTGAGGAAGGTCGCGTAGACCGCGAACACCGGGTGCAGGCCGCCCATCGCGAGGCCCGCGGCCGAGGTGGCGGCGTGCTGCTCGGCGATGCCGACGTCGAAGGTCCGCTCGGGGAAGCGCGCCTGGAACTTGTCGAGGCCCACCGGGTGCATCATCGCGGCGGTGATGGCGACCACGTCGGGCCGGCGCTCGCCGATGCTGACGATGTGCTCGGCGAAGTGGTCGGTCCAGATCGGGCCCTTGGGCTTCTCGGCGCCGGTCTGGACGTCGAACGGTCCGGGCGAGTGGAACTGGTCGGCCTCGTGCCGCTCGGCCGGGTCGTAGCCGAAGCCCTTGCGGGTGATCGCGTGGACGATCACCGGGCCGCCGAAGCGCTTGGCCTGGGTGAGCGCCTGCTCCATCGCACCGCGGTCGTGGCCGTCGACGGGGCCGACGTACTTGAGGCCGAGGTCCTCGAAGAGACCCTGGGGCGCGAGCGCGTCCTTGAGGCCCTTCTTCATCGCGTGCAGCGCGTCGTAGGCCGCGGCGCCGACGCCGGGCACCGCGTTGAGGCGGCGCTTGACCACGTCGAGGACGTGCTCGTAGCGCGGGTTGGTGCGCAGGCTGGTCAGCGCCGTCGCGAGGCCGCCGATGGTCGGCGTGTAGGAGCGGCCGTTGTCGTTGACCACGATCACCAGGCGCGAGTCGTGCTGGATCGCGATGTTGTTGAGCGCCTCCCAGGCCATGCCGCCGGTGAGCGCGCCGTCGCCGATGACGGCCACGACGTGACGGTCCTCGCCGCGGATCGCGTAGGCCTTGGCCAGCCCGTCGGCATAGCTGAGCGCCGTGGAGGCGTGGGAGTTCTCGACCAGGTCGTGCTCGGACTCGGCGTGGCTGGGGTAGCCGCTGAGGCCGCCCTCGCGCCGCAGCGTGCCGAACTGCGCGGCCCGGCCGGTGACGAGCTTGTGGACGTAGGACTGGTGGCCGGTGTCGAAGACGATCTTGTCGCGCGGCGAGTCGAACACCCGGTGGACGGCGAGGGTGAGCTCGACGACGCCGAGGTTGGGGCCGAGGTGGCCGGTGTTGGTGGCCACGGTGCGGATCATCAGGTCGCGGATCTCGGCCGCGAGCTGGGTCAGCTCCTCCTCGTTGAGGGTTCGCAGGTCGCGGGGACCGGTGATCTTCTCGAGGACAGACATGGGTTCGAGTCTAGGGCGTGCTTCTCAAATCAGTGTCGTTGCGAGGGGGTCGCGGCGGCTTGGCCACATTCCTGCGGTGGTGCCGCGGTGTCTGGGCGTCCGCTTCCGGTTTGCTGAGTGCGGGGACCTTTTTACTGATGGCGTGGTGGCGCGCCGCGGTGGTCGAGCTGGTTGGCTGAGGTCGCCTGCTGGTCTCCGGCTGGTGCCGGTACACCCCTGTCCAGCGGTGGGTAGGTCGTTGCTCGTCTTATCGGCTCATGTTCGGAGTGGGTGGGTGCCGCGGTGGTCGACCTGCCACCCGAAGCCATTCAGACTCGTCCACTGATAGGTGCCGGGCATCGTCACCTCATAGCGCCACTCGGAGTGCGTCTTGGCGCGGTGGTGGCGTCGGCATAGCGGGACGAGGTTGCAGGGGCAGGTGGGTCCGCCTCGGCCGTGGGGTCGGGCGTGGTCGAGGTCACATCTGCGGGCCTTGCGGCCGCAATGCGGGAATCGGCAGGCGTGGTCGCGCAGCTCCACCTGGGTGCGGTGGCGGTCGGGGATCTCGTAGGACGTGACCGGGATGTGCTCGGCCAGGTCGATCACGGGCCGCACGACCACGGTGCCGACTCCGCCGAGCCACTCACGGACCTGCTCCGCACTCACCGGGCGGTCGTTCCACCGGGCGACCGGGTTCTCCCCGGCGAGCGTCGCCGGCGTGATGTGGACGTTGATCGAGGCCTTGCGGCCGGGGCTGCCGTCGAGGTCGACCATGAGGTCGGCGCGCGCCAGTTCGCCGACGGCCTTGGACCGGCGCACATCCAGCGACGTCGCGTCGCCCAGCGCCCCCAGCAGGCTCGCGCGGCGGGCCACCGCCTCGTCCCGGTCGCGGGCGTCGGCCGCGTCCAGCAGGCCGGACACGGAGGCCAGGCCGTTGGTGGTCGGCTCGTCGATGTCGACGTAGCGCTGGTCGGCGGCAGCCGCGCGCTCCGCCTCGGCGCGCTCGGGGTCGAAGCGCAGCACGGCCTCGGCGATCATCCGCTCGAGCTGGGCCCAGCCGACGCCGGAGGCGTTGAACAGTTGCCGGTCGACGAACGCGGCGGCCTCGGCAGACAGGGCGTGGGTCTGGTCGGCGATCTTCGCCGCCCGCCACGGCGCGAGCCGTCCGGCCATGACCGCGGCCCAGACGTTCGGCAGGCGCCACGCACAGCCGAGGACCTGGCCGACGTAGGCGCGGCCGCCGTCGGGCGAGCGGCCCAGCACGGCCACCAGCTCCATCAGCGCGAACTCCGACACCAGCGGCGCCCCGTCGCCCGCGATCGGCAGACCCGTGTCGACGAAGCCCTCCCGGATCGTCGCTGCGCCCTCGACACCGTCGACCACGTTGGCTTCAGCCCAGGTGGCGATGCGGGTCCACTCCCGGATCACCGAGGCCTCGCGGCCCGCGACTTCCGCGCGCAGCTCCGCCAGCACCGTGGCGGTGCTGGTGTCGGGAGCCGCGTTGGAAGCCATACCCCCATCCCAACAGGTTGGGCCGCCCTGGCCTACCCGCCAGCGGAGGAATTGCTGCTCCCACCCCGGATCTTGCCGAAACCGGCAATATCCGCCTCGCTACACCGTCGCTCGCGGGATCGCGGAAAGGTCGAGGCAGGCGATGGCCGGCTCGTGCAGGCTGCCCACCCAGAGTCGCCCCTCGTGCTCCCGCACGCCCGTCACCATGTGGTACGACGTGCCGTGCTCGCCCGGCGTGACGTCGATGTCGTGCACCCGGCGGCCCTTGTCGTCGTAGGCGACGGCGCGGACGGTCTGCTTGGGCTTGGGCTGCAGCGCCTCGGGGATCTTCGTGACCAGCTTGCGCAGCCGCAGCGGGCTGGTGTGCAGCCGCTCGACGAGCGGGTCGGTGGGGCTGGCGATGCTGATCCAGATCAGCCCGTCGGAGCCGCGCGCGATGTTGTCGGGATAGCCGGGGAGGTCGGAGCAGAGCCGGTCGCGCATGCCCTTGTTGGGGCCGGTGAGCCAGTGCCGGGCGACGGTGCGGGCGCCGGTCTCGGCGACGCAGACGTAGTCCTCGGCGGCCGACAGGGCGACGCCGTTGGCGAAGGCGAGGCCGTCGAGCACGGTGGTGACGGTGCCGTCGGGGTCACGGCGCAGCAGCCGGCCGGTGCGGGTGTGCTGGACGAAGTCGTCCTTCCACTGCGTGATGCCGTACTTGGTCGAGGAGTCCGACCACCAGATGGTGCCGTCGGACGCGATGGCCGCGTTGTTGCAGAACCTCATCGCGGTGCCGCCGACCTGGTCGGTGATCGGCTCGACCGCGCCGGCGGCGGGGTCGACCCAGAGCAGGCCCTTGAGCGCGTCGCAGACGAGGAGCCGACCGTCGGGGGCGAACTCGATGCCGAGCGGACGGCCGCCGGTGTGGGCCACGCGCTCGACACGGCCGCCGTCGGGGCTGATCCGGAAGATCGCGCCGTCCTCGGTGCCGGTGAAGACGCAGCCCTGGTCGGGGCCGTGGGTCGCGACGACGACGTCCTCGGCGCCGGGGCCGGGGACGGGGATGACGGTGAAACTCATCGGATCAGCTCCTGATAGCGGTCGGAGGCGAGGAACTCGGGCAGGATCCGACGGGCAGCATCCCCGATCCGGAGCGCGGGAAGGGTCGCGGGCTCGACGAACACGATCTGGCGCCCTTCGCCGAGCACGATGTCGGCGTCGGTGGCCGTCGTCGCGGCCGCATACACCCGAATCAGGTCGTCGGTGCCGTAGGCGGGGTGCACCACCGGGTACTCGCGCCACAGGCGCAGGGCCGGTGGCGCGAGCCGCAGACCCGTCTCCTCGGCGAGCTCGCGGTAGGCCGCGTCGTCGGGATCCTCGCCCTCGTCGACGTGGCCGCCGACCAGGCTCCAGCAGTCGGGCGAGATCACCGGGTGCTCGTCGCGCTCCTGCAGGAGCAGCCAGCCGCGCGGGTCGACGAGCAGCACGGACGCGAAGCGGGGCACGGGGCCAACCTACCGACCCCGTGCCCCGCTCCGGTCAGGGCGCGCGCTCCGTCACGGCACGAGCACGTAGAACCGCATCAGGTCGTGCTCGATCGGCGCGATCCGCACGTCGGCGAAGCCCGCCTCGGCCGCGTACTTGCGCAGCACCGACGGCCGGAAGAGCGCGCCGGTGCCCGCGGAGTCCGGCTCGGCCATCCCGACCGGCAGGCAGTGCAGCACGCTGGCCGCGCCGAGCAGCCGCTCGATCGGCGAGCCGTCGGGTGCGAACTCCTCCTCGGCGCGCTCGTCCATCACCAGGACCCGGCCGTCGGGCCGCAGCGCGCGTCGTACCGCCTGCAGGGCCGCAACGGGGTGGGCCATGTCGTGCAGGCTCTCGAAGAAGAACGCCACGTCGTACGACGCGACGCCGTGGTCGCCGTCCGAGGCCACCACCTCGAACCGGGCGCGGTCGCCCACGCCCGCCTCGAGCGCATGGGCCCGGGCGTCCATGACCGAGGCCTCGTCGAGGTCGATGCCCTGCGCGAGCAGGCCGTCGTAGCCCTGCGCGAGCGAGATCGTCGACCAGCCCACTCCGCAGCCGAGGTCGAGCGCCCGGGCGCCGTCGCGGCGGAGCAGCGCGTCGACGTCGGGCAGCGACGGCAGCCAGTCGTCGACCAGCCGCTGGGTGAAGTCGGCCTTGTTGAACAGGCCCTGCCCCTCACGCACGTCGTCGCCGTAGGCGCCGAACGACATGCCACTGCCGGTGCGCCAGGCCTCCAGCACCTGCGGCAGCGACGTCCCGCAGCCGCCGGCCAGCAGCGCGAGCGCGCCGCCGTACAGCGGGCCGGCGGGGTCGCCGAGCACCGCCTGCTGGTCGTCGGACAGGTGGTAGGAGCGCTGCTCCGGCGCGGCGGCCGGGTCGGCGACGGAGACGAGTCCGGCGATGGTCTGCTGCTCGAGCCACTCCCGCACGTAGCGCTCGATCACGCCCGAGCGCGCGGAGACCTCCGCGGACGTGCCGGGCAGCGCGTCGTACAGCCCCAGTCGGCGGCCGAGCCAGACCGTCGCCATCTCCAGCGACCCGAGCGTCTGCCCGAAGAGCCGCTCGAGCAGCTCCTCGGCGCTCATGCCGACACTCCCACCGCCGTGCCCGTGATCCGCGCCTCCGCCTCGGCGTCCCAGGAGCCGGCGCAGGTGCAGACCAGCCGGCTGATCCGGCCGCCGGTGACGGTAGCGAGCACCGTCCCCACCGAGAGGTATGACGTCTCGCCCGTCGTGCGCCAGCGGTACTCGGCCGCGAACCCGGCCGGTGTGGGCTGGACGTCCCAGGTCTCGATCGTGTGCCCGGGGCCGTCGCTCGCGAGGATGCCGGTCAGCTCGGCGGGCCCGGTGGCGTGGACGAGCGCCTGCGGGAACATGCCGACGAAGGCGACGTCGTCGGTGTAGGCCGACGCGGTGGCCTCCGAGCGCTCGATGTCGGCCCGGAAGACGTCGGCGAGCGCGACCCGCTCGTCGTGGCCGCTCAGCGGCTCGAGGTCCACGAAGGACGGCGGCCCGGCGAGCAGGCCCCGGAGCCGGGCGGCGAAGGCGTCGGTCTCGGGCAGCGCGGAGTTGACCATCGCCGACGCATAGGAGTCGAACTCGGCGACGACCACGACGTGGGTGGGGTCGGTGCGGTCGACGTAGGCGTGCTCGCGGAGCAGGGTCCGCCGTCCGGCGGTGTCGGCACGCCACTGGGCGGCCAGCTCGTCGATCTCGGCCATGCGGTCGGCGCGGTCGAGGTGGATGTCCTGGATCTGGATGAACGACATGACGGGCCTCCTGGGTCCGGGGGTGGTGGGTGGTGACACCCGGAAGGCGTGAGGTAGCGCCTCACACCGGAAGGTCAGGTCTCCCAGCTGACCGGCTGCTCGGGGTCGTAGCGGCAGAAGGAGCCGGTCCGGACCGACCGGCCCAGGTGCGCCCCCAGAGCCGGGTGGACCTCCTCGATCCGCCGGATCGCGTCGCGGATCCGCCAGGTGACGGCGCTGCGGGCGCGCTCGGCCGCCGCGCCGGTACGGCGGGCCCGGCCGCCCAGGCCGTAGGCCGCCCCGAGCTCGGCCACCAGGAAGGCCCGCTCCTCCTCGGCCTGCGTCCGGGCGTCGGCGTCGCCGTCGACGGCGGCACGGTCGATGTCGTCGTCGAGCTCGGCGAGCCGGCGCTTGTAGGCCGCACGGGCCTGCTCGTCGAGGACCGGGCCGGTGTCACCCTCGGGCGGGGCGCCGCCGGGAGCGCCGGCCAGATCGAGGGCGTGGGTCTCGCTGCCGGGACGGGCGAGCAGGACCTGGAGGTCGCTCATCCCCTTCACGTGCCGGACCACCGCCGCGGTGCCGGCGAACGCCACCTGCCACAGGTCGCCGTCGCGCCGGAAGCGGTTGGGCGCCTCGACCGGCTGGACGTCGACCGCCTCCCGAGCCCGCGCGAGCGCGGCCTGCGCCTCCCGCACGTGCACGCCGGCGAGCACCGCTCCCGAGGCTGCCGCGGCCGCCTCCGCCTGCTTGAGGTGGGTCTCCGCGGCGTCGAGATCGCCCTCCAGCAGGGCCAGCTCGCCGACCAGGCGCGACACCGGTCCGATCGCGCCGGCCGCGATCCCGTCGACGCCGAACCGGTGCGACCAGGGCTCCAGCGCCCGCCGGACGACGGCGGCGGCCGCGGGCGGGTCGTCGTACCGGAGGGCGGCGATGGCCAGCAGGCAGAGGTTGGAGACCATCTCGGCGTCGTCCTCGAGCGAGGCGACGGCGGCGGCGATGCTCGGGAGGGCCGCCGCGCGGGCGACTCGCGGCTGTCCGGGGAAGAGACTGACGAAGCCCTGGCCGGCCGGTGCCGTCTCGGCGAAGACCTCGATCAGGCCGCGCAGCTCGCGCAGGATCTCCTCCTCCTGGTCGGTCTCGATCGCGATCCAGCTGCGCTGCACGGACGCGAGGATCACCGCGTTGTGGCTGCCGGCACGGCGGCCGATCCGCTCGGCCTCGTCGGCGCACTGCCGGACCAGCGCGAGGTCGCCCTCCAGGTGGGCCACGAAGCCGCGGAAGAGCGGCACGTACCAGCTGTAGATCGGCTGCCGCAGTGCGCTCGCCGCAGCCTCGAAGGCAGACATGTCCGCCCGCGCGGCCGTCGTCCTCCCCTGCTCCAGCAGGGCGACGATCCGCAGCCGGAGGCCGAGCAGCTCGAGGCCGCGGTCACCGGCGGCCCGGGCCCGGTCGACGACCTCGCCGGCGTCGGCCTCGCGCCGCTCCGAGTGCGCGGGCCCCGCGATGATGTCGCAGCGCGCGGCCAGCGCGTGCGCGATCGCCCGCGGATCGCCGAGGCGGCGGGCCAGGGCGACCGCCTCCTCCGCCAGCTCGGTACGGCGCGCGGGCGTGCCGGAGAACGAGGCCGCGACCGAGAGCCGGGCCAGCAGGTGGGCGCGGGTCACGCTGTCCGCGTCGCCGAGCGCGGCGAGCGCCTCCTCGAGCAGGTCGAGCTGGGCGCGGTCCCACAGCCGGATCTCGAAGCCCGCCTGCCCCGCCGCGAACCCGAGCGCCGCCTCGGCCAGCCCCTCGGCGTCGCCCGCGGCCCTGGCCAGGCGGGCCGACTCCAGGAAGTCGGCGCGCGCGGCGTCGAGGTCGTCGTAGGCGAGGACGGCGGCGCCGCGGTCGAGCAGGATCCGGCGGCGGACGTCGTCGGCGGGCGGGCACGCGGCCAGCGCGGCGGTGAGATGCTCGGCGGCCTCCTCGTAGGCCATCCGGTCCATCGCGGCATCGGCGGCGCGGCGGCTCATCGCGACCGCCTCCTCGGCGGGGACGAGCGGCAGCGCCCGGTGCAGGTGCTGGGCGACCTCGGCGGCCGCGGTCGGGTCGCCGTCCAGCCGGTCGGCGAGGAGCGCGGCGACGGCACGGTGGAGCTCGCGGACCCGCGTCGCGGGCACCGAACCCGCGACCGCCGCCCGCACCAGGGGGTGCGGCAGCTCGACCCGACCACCGACGTCGCGGGCCAGGCCGGCGGCGACCGCCTCGTCGAGCAGGGCGGCGACCGTCGCGGGCGGCTGCCCGGTGAGCCGCTGGACGACGTCCAGGCTGCTCGCCGTACCGGCCACGGCGGCGGCGACCAGCAGCTCGTGACACGGCTGCGAGACCCGGCCGAGGCGACGGCGGATGACGGCGACCGCCGAGCCGGGCACCTCCGCGAGCACGGCCGCATTGCCGCGGTCGGCGGCCAGCCGGGCCAGCTCGCCGACGAAGAGCGGGTTGCCGCCCGACCGCTCCCGCACCGCATCCGCCTCGTCGGCGCTGAGCACGACGCCGCCCTCGGCGCGGACCAGCTCTCGGACGGCGTCGGCGTCGAGCCCGGTCAACGGCACCGGCTCGGCGCAGGTCGCGAGCTCCGCGGCCAGCTCGGCGATGGCCGGGTCGGGCGCCGCCTCGTGGTCGCGCCAGCCGGCGACCACGAGGACCGGCCGGTGCGCGAGGGTGCGCTCGACGAAGCCGAGCAGCCGCAGCGAGCCGGCGTCGGTCCAGTGCAGGTCGTCGAGGACGACGAGCACCGGGGCGCCGTCCGCCAGCCGATCGAGCGTCGCGGCGACCGACTCGAAGAGCGCGAACCGGTCGACGCCCGGCGCCAGCGCCTCGCGACCGCCCGGGACGTCGCGCAGGACCTGCACCCACAGCCAGAACGGCGGCGTCCCCGGGTCGTCCCAGCCGGTGCCGTGCAGCACGCGGAAGCCGTGGGCGGTGGCGATCCGCCGGGCCTCGCCGAGGATCCGGGTCTTGCCGATGCCGGCCTCGCCGCTCACCCAGACCAGCCCGCCCTGGCCGGCCGCGGCGCGCCCGATCCGGTCGGTCAGGCGTTCGCGCACGCCGTCGCGGCCGAGGAGCAGCGGCTCGGCCGGGAGGGCCATGCGGTCAGGCTACTCGCGGGCGAGCCACCCGGGGAGCGAACGCGGATCCGGCGCGGGCAGGTGGTCGGCGTCGTACGTCCAGCGGGGGCCGGACCGCACCAGCGCGTCGAGCGCAGCGAGCAGCCGGTCGACGTCGTCGCTGTCGGTGCCGACGCCGACGCTCGCCCGGACGGCGGTCGCGCCGCTGTTGAGCCGGGCGAGCAGCGGGTGCGCGCAGAACCGCCCGGCCCGGACGGCGACGCCGTGCTCGGCCGAGAGGTACTGCGCGACCAGCGAGGCCGGCCGGCTCGCCAGCGTGAACGTCGCGAGCCCGAGCGTGTCGGTCGCGTCGTCCCAGATCCGCAGCACCCGCGCGCCGGGCAGCTCGGCGAGTCCGTCGCGCAGCCGCTCGCCCAGCGCGCTCTCGTGCGCGGCCTGCTCGCCCGGGTCGAGCGCGCCGAGGGCCTCGCACGCGGCGGCGATCGCGACCGCGCCGACGACGTTCGGCGTCCCGCCCTCGTGCCGTGCCGGGAGATCGGCCCAGGTCACCTCGTCGAGCGTCACCGCGCGCACCGCTCCCCCACCCGCCAGGTACGGCGGCGCGGCGGCCAGCCAGTCCGGCCGGCCGACGAGCACCCCGGCGCCGTAGGGGGCGTAGACCTTGTGCCCCGAGAAGGCGAGGTAGTCGATGCCGAGCGCGCCGATGTCGACGCGCCGGTGCGGGACGAGCTGGGCGCCGTCGACCGCGATCCGGGCGCCGTGCCGGTGCGCGACCTCGGCCAGCCCGGCCAGCGGCAGCAGCTCGCCGGTGACGTTCGAGGCGCCGGTGACGGCCAGCAGCGCCGGCAGCGCGCGGGCCAGGTCGTCGTCGGGCGCGGCCACCGTCGCGGCGAGCGTGGCGCTCGCCGCGACGGTGCGCCGCCGGCCCGCGACCCGGGCCCACGGCAGCAGGTTGGCGTGGTGCTCGAGGTCGAGGACGACCACGTCGCCCGGCACCGCCGACGCGAGCAGGTTGAGCGCATCGGTCGTGTGCCGGACCAACTGGACGCTGTCGTCGTCCCGCGCCCCGACGAAGCGGGCGATGGTCCGCCGCGCCGCGTCGAGGGCGGCCGTGCTGACGGCCGAGCCGAAGCCCGCGCCGCGGTTGACCGACGCGTAGTACGGCAGCAGCTCGGCCACTCGCGCGGTCACGCTCGCCAGCGCGGGCGCGCTGGCGGCGATGTCGAGGTTGGCGTACGGCGCACTCCCGCCGGTCACCAGCGGGACCCGGAGGTCCGCGCCGGTGACGGGCAGGAGCGGCCGGACCGCCTCGGCGGTCCGGGTCGCCTGCTGGATCACCTGGCGACCTTGAGCGACGTCGTCGCCGAGACGGCCGCCCGGTAGGAGCCGGCGCCGGCGTACTTCACGCCGACCTTCCAGGTGCCCTTCGCCAGCTTGGGCAGGGCGACGGTGACGACGCCCTTGCTCAGCGTCCCGGTGACGGTCTTCGTCGAGCCGCCCTTGGTGAGGGTGACCTTGACCGTGCCGGTGGCCGCCGCCAGCCCGGACGGGACGGAGATCGTGACCCGCCCGGCGCCGGCCTTCTTGGAGGTCGGCTTCTTCGTCACCGCGAACGCGACCTTCGACGGCGCGATGGCCGTGACCGTGTAGGACACCTGCGTCTGCGAGCCGGACCGGTCGGATCCGCCGTCGTAGACCAGCTTGGCCGTGTAGCGCTGGGCCGCGAGGGTGCGCGGCAGGCTGAACGTCGCGACGCCCGCCTCGACCGGCCGGGTCTGCGCGGCGCCGACGCCGGTCAGCGTCACCGAGCCGGTCGGCGTGACGCCACCGGGGCTGCTCACCGTCACCTTGATCGTGCCGGCCGTGCCGTAGGGGGTCGTGACCGACGCGGCGCTGCTGATGGTCAGCGCCTTGCCGACCGTGAGCTGCACCGGCGCCGAGGTCGACGAGCCGTAGGCGCCGTCGCCCGCGTACGACGCGGTGAGGGTGTAGCTGCCCGCGGGCACCGTGCCGGGAACGGTGAAGGTGGCCGTCCCGTCCTGGATCGGAGCGCTGATCGCTCCGCCCGGCAGGCCCGCGAGGCTGACCTCGCCGGTGGCGCCGGCCGAGACGGTCGCGGTGATCGTGCCGCTCTTGCCGTAGGTGAGCGTCGGCGCCGCGCCGAGGGTGGTCGTCGAGGTCTTCGCGACCACCTTGAGGGTCTGCTCGGTCGCCCCGGCGTCGACCCGGCCGGCCGCGCCGCCGCCGTACTCGTAGCGGAGGGTGTGGTCGCCGGCGGTCAGCGTCGGCAGCGCCAGGTCGACGGCGGCCGTGCGGTCGGCGCTGACGTCGGCCTCGCCGATCTTGGTGCCGTCGAGCAGCACCTGGACCGACCCGCCGAGCGCGCGGCTGCCGGTGAGCGGGGCGAGGGTGGCTCCCGCCGTACGGTCGGAGAAGAAGCCGGTGTAGTCGGTGTCGACCTTCACCTGCGCGGTCAGCCGGCCCGGGCTCTCGACCGAGACCGACGCCGGGGCGCCGGTGACGGCGACCGAGCTGTCGTAGCCGCCGGCCACGCCCACGATCACGTCGCGGATCTGGTCGATGGCCTCCTTGGCGAAGTTGCGCTGGTTCTGCAGCGAGTTCTGGCCGACCTCGGTGGTGACGTTGACGTTGCCGCGCAGCCGGTCGGGGTTGGCCGCGTCGTAGGTGGCGTCCTTGCCCTGGGTGAACCAGACCTCGCTCATGTACTCGACGTTGCCGGCGAACGTGCCGCCGTCGGGGTTGGTCCAGTCGCTGCGGATCGCCTGGTCGCGCACCGGTGCGGGCCGGCCGCGGTCGGTGGCGTCCTTGTCGTAGGACAGCAGGTGGCCGACCTGGATCTTGCGGGCCAGCTTCTCGGTGCCGCCGACGTCGTACTTGACCGGGCTGGTGCTCTGCGTGCCCGGCTCGTCGGTGGTGATCCGGTACTGGGTCTTGGCGTTGCTCAGCTTGTCGAGGATCCGCCCGTAGAGGAACGCCGGCCGGGTCTTGCGCGAGACGCCGCCCACCGTGCGGAAGGAGTTGTCGCGGATGTGCTTGTCGAGCGTGCCACTGTTGCCCGTCGAGTCCAGCGAGAAGTCGAAGTTGTAGACCTTCTTGATGCCGTACTGGCGGGCGTAGTCGGCGGTCTGCTTGATGATCGCCGCCGTGTTGTGACACCAGGTCCCGCCGAACAGGATGACGAACTCGCCGTCGCTGTCGAGGATGTTGAGCAGCTCCGGGTAGGTGATGTTCTCGATCCGGAAGTCGTCCTCGTCGCCGTTGGTCAGGTCGTCGGCGGCATTGAAGATGTCGCCGCCGAAGCGCGCGCGGTTGGCCGTCTCGACGGCCGGGTCGGCGTTCTTGACGTAGCGCTCGTAGTGGCGCCGGTTGTGCTCGGTGCTGATGAAGTCCCACTGCGTGTCGACGTCGAGCGAGGCCGAGGTGAGGACCCGCTTGACGTCGTTCTCGTACGCCGTGACGGCGTCGGGGGTCGACAGGTCGGGCGCGGTGGTGAGCGCGTCGACGATGCGCGCGTTGTCGCCGCCCGCGGCGTCGTACACGAAGAGATAGGGGTGCTGCGGCGCGACCCGCTGGTCCGGCTTCGCCGGGTCGTCGGCCAGCGTGAACGGCGTCTCGGCGTCCTTGCCGAGATAGCTGGTGACGAGCCGCTCGCCGAGGTCGAGGAACTGGTCCTTGCCCGCGTTGTCGGCGCTGTCGAGGTCGTAGCCGGTCAGGTCGAAGATGCTGAGGTCGTCGCCGTCGAGGTTGGGGTCGAAGTTGTAGATCTTCTCGATGCCCTGCGCCTCGGCCACCTTCTCGATGTGGCCGATGGTCTGCTGGAGCTCAGGGTCCTCCGGGCCGCCGATGACGAAGGCCCACTTGCCGGTGTTCTTCTTCAGCAGGTACTCGAAGCGCTCGAAGGTGACCGTCTCGAAGACGCTGCCCTTGTCGAGCGCGGGGAACTTCGCGTCGAACCAGTCGACGGTGGCGCCATGGGTGGGGGCGGGTAAGGGCGGCGTGGTCTGGGCACTCGGGTGCTGCGGCGTCGCGTGCGCGAAGCCGGGCGTGGCGAGCAGGGGCGCGACCGCGAGCGCGGCGACGGTGCCGAGCGCGGCGGCACGCCGCAGGAGGGTGCGGTGGTTCATCGGGGGGATTCGCTTTCGTGTCGGGGTGCTGCGTCGTGGGGGTGTCGGGTGCGGGCTCAGGACACGTGCGGCACCACCTTGTGCGCGGCCAGCGGGCCGCGCGGACGACGGCGTCCGCGCACCACGTGCCAGACCAGGGAGAGCGCGCCGGCACCGCCGAGCGCCCCGAGGATCGCGAGACCGGCGTGGTCGGGGATGGGGGTCGCGGGCTCGTCGGACGAGGCGGCGTCGGCCTTCTCGGTGTCGCCGGCGACGGGGGCGGCGACGGTGACCGGGCTCGCGGCGACCTGGGCGCCGTCGTACAGGACGACGAGCTCGTGGTCACCCGCCGCGACGGTGGCCGGCACCACGACGTCCGCGGTGAATCCGCCGGCGTCGTCGGTCTTGACCTCGCCGAGCGGGACCGGGTCGGAGTGCAGCTCGAGCGCATAGCCCTCGATCCGCGGGGCGAAGCCGGTGCCGGTGACGGTGACGGTCGCTCCGGGCGTCAGGTCGCCGGTCACGGTGACGGTGCCCTGCACCGTGGTCGGGTCGACGCCCACGACGACGGGCTCGGACGGCGGCGAGCCGGCCGACTCCCCCGCCGCGTTGCGGGCCCAGACGGCAGCGCGGTAGCTGCCGGGGTCGACGTTCTTGAAGACGTACTCCAGGGTGTCGGCGTCGGTCTCGACCGCGGCCTGGCCGGTGAACCGGAGCAGGTAGCCGGTCACCTGCTCGATCTCCGCGTTCGGCGAGGCCGCCCACGAGACGGTGACGGTGCCGCCGTCGACCTTCAGCGTCGGCGCGGCCAGCGCGGACGGCGCCCCCGGGGCGACCTCCTCGGTCGGCTCGGACGTGGCGCCTGCCTGCGGCGTCGGCGTCGACCCGCTCGTGCCGCCGCCGGGCTCGGCGCTCGGCTTCGCGCCGGGCTTCGGACTCGGCTTGGGGTCGGGCTTGGGCGTCGGGGTCGGCGTCGGCTTCGGGGTGGCCGGCTTGTCGCCCTTGTAGCTGTAGCTGCCCGCCGGGTACGACGTCTTGCCGTTGTGGTTGGGGTAGATCGGGTGCTGGTTGCCGTCGAGCTCGCAGTCCTCGATCCAGAGGCAGGTCACGTCGTCGAGGCAGGGGAACTCGTCGCCGCCGTCGACCCAGCCGTCGGCGTGCGCGGCCGGGGCCGGCCCGAACGAGACGGCCAGGGTGGCCGCGATCGCGGCGGCGGGCAGCAGGGAGAGGATCCGGTGGGATCGCCGGATGGTCATGCGGTTGCTCCTGTGGGGACGGGGGTGCTGGCGGTGGCGCCAGTGCGGGGGGGTGGGCAGGGCGCAGGCGCCGATGGGGACGCCCGGGTCGGTGATCTCGGTGAGCTCGGTGCGCTCGGTGAGCGCGTCGATTCCCTCGAGGTCGTCGGGCACGTCCAGCTCGTCGAAGACCGCGTCGTCGAGGCGCCCCTCCTGGCGGGCGACGATGGTGGCCGCGACCGCGGCCGAGGTGACGTTGTCGAGCGTGCGCGCCATGTCGGCGACCATGCTGATCGGGAGCGTGATCGCGACCAGCTCGAGCGGGAGTCCGGCGGCGGTGAGGACGGTGGTCGCGGTGATCGTCGCGGTGCCGGGGACGCCCGCCGTACCGACGGACACGATGACGCCGAGCAGCGCGAGGACGACGTAGTCCTGCACGCCCCACGAGATGCCGAGCGCGTTGACACCGAAGACGGCCAGCAGGATCGGCCAGACGCCGGCGCAGCCGGGCATGCCGATGGTGGTGCCGAGCGGGGCGGTGAAGCCGGCGATGTCGGACGGGACGCCGATCCGCTCGCGCAGCAGGCGGGTCGTGACGGGCAGGGTGCCGGCGCTGCTCTGGGTGGTGAACGCGGTGAGCTGGGCGGGCAGCAGCTTGCGGAAGAAGCGGACCGGGTTGACGTCGGCGAACACCCGCAGCAGCACGCCGTTGATGACGTAGGCGTGGAAGAGGCACGCGAACCAGGCCACGCCCAGGACGCCGAGCAGCGAGACCATCTGCGACCACTGGCCCGCGGCGCGCGCGGTGGCGACGGCGGTGAGCGACAGCACGGCGTACGGCGTCAGCGCGATCACGAAGCCGACCGCGCGGTAGATGATCTCGCGCAACGCGTCGATGAAGCCCTTGAAGGGCGCGACCGTGGCCGGCGCCTTCTCCGCGAGGAGCGCGTAGGCGACCGCGAGCAGGACGCTGAACACGATGATCGGGATGACGTTGTTGTCGGCGATGTCGCCGACGATATTGGTCGGGAAGAAGTCGACGAACACCTCGGTGAACGGCTTCTTGATGTTCTCCAGCGCCGACGTGTTGGTCTCGCCGAGCGTCAGGTCGGCGCCCTTGCCGATGCCGAGCTCGAGGGTCAGGCCCAGCGTGAGCAGCACGGCGAGCGCGTTGAGGCCGAGCAGCCAGCCGACCGAGCGGGCGCCGATGGTGCGCAGCTGGGCGGTGGTGCCGAGCGAGGTGATGCTGGACAGGATCGAGACCATGATCAGCGGCGCCACGATGGCGAGCAGCAGGTTCAGGTAGACCTTGCCCACCGGCTCGACGTAGTCGAGGTGGCCCCGGAAGACCACCCCGACCCCCACACCGAGGCCCAGCGCGCCGATGGTCAGCAGGCTGAAGCTCACCCGCGCCCGGCCGAGCACGTAGATCCCTGCGCACAGTCCCAGCGTCACCAGCAGCGCGGCGACGGCATACCCGCTCATGGCGGTCCCTCCCTCGTGCGGCGTACCCGTTCGCCGCTTTAGTCGATTACTTTGCTCGACTTAAAGACTAGAGGGTTCTCCAGGGTGCTTCGCGCCAAAAGTCCCGAAATGCGAACAGCCATCCCGAGATCCGGGATGGCTGATCGGTGGGGCCTATCAAGGCGGCGGGTCAGACAGCGGCGCCGCTCTCGCCACTCTCGCCGGGCGCGGGCGGCACCACGTCGGGATCGATCCCGCCGTTGCAGGAGGCGAACGGCTCGGGCGCGGTCTCCCCCGCGCCGAAGCGGGCGATGAAGGCCGTGATCCGCGGATCGTCCGGCCCCGTCAGCGCGAGCTGCCGGCCCCAGACCGTGATCACGACCGGCGCGTCCTGGCCGGGGTACGGCGACAGCAGGCCGTTGGCCGGCAACAGCGCGGCGAGCGCCCGGACGCCGTCGGCGTCGACCCGGTCGGGCCGGTAGGTCAGCCAGGTCGTGCCGTGCTCGAGGTCGTGGACCGCGGCGGTCTCGGGCAGCGGCTCGTCGTATGCGCCGCACTCGATCCAGTACGGCGCGTGGTCGCCGCCGACCGCGGGCGACTGCGGGTAGGCGTGGGCCTCGCCGATGCGCAGGTGCTGGTTGGTCAGGCCGTCGTACTGCCGCACGGCGTCGAGCCCGCCCGTGCCGCTCGTCCCCCGCCCGGCCGCCGGCTCGTCGTCACGGCCGAGCAGGACGGGGACCAGCACCGCCGTGCCGATCAGGAGGATCGCCACGATCACCGCCAGCGCGACCGGCAGCACCCGGCTCCGCTGGGGCGCCGGCGGCGGAAACGGCGGGAGGAGCGGGGGCGGGAACGGCGGGGGCGAGGGCGGGGGCGGGGGCGGCGGGAACGCCGGCGGTGGCGGCAGCTCGCTCACGGCGCCACCGTCATCCCAGGAGCGCGTTCACGCGCTCGACCTTCGCGGTCAGCTGTCCGGTGAATCCGGGTCGGATGTCGGCCTTGAGCACCAGGCTCACCCGCGGCGACACCGCAACGACCGCGTCGGTGGCGCGCTTGACGACGTCCATGACCTCGTTCCACTCGCCCGAGTGGGTATCTTGTGACATGTGGGCCGGAGCGACCGGCTCGGGTAGACGAAGGACACGGGCATGAGGGTAGTCGGCTACGCGCGGCTCTCGCGGGCGAGTGAGGACTCGACCTCGATCGAGAAGCAACACGAGATCCTCACGAAGACGGCCGAGGCGCGCGGCTGGACCCTCGTCGGGATCGAGACCGACGGCGACGTCTCCGCCACGAAGAGCCGACTCGACCGGCCGGGGCTGACCGCCGCGCGCGATGCCGTCGCGTCCGGGCTCGCCGACGCGCTCCTCTGCTGGCGGCTGGACCGCGTTGCGCGCTCTGTCGTGGACATGGGGACGCTCCTCGACGAGGGCCTTCAGATCGTCTCGGCGACGGAGCCGCTCGACACGACTACTCCGATGGGCCGGGCGATGGTCGAGGTCCTTCAGGTCTTCGCCGCTCTAGAGTCCCGCACGACAGGCGAGCGCGCCCGCGCAACGAAGGCGTTCCTGAAGTCTCGTCGCCGATGGGGTGGCGGCCCGCGCCCCTACGGCTACACGCCGGTCCCGGCCGAGGACGGCGTCGGAAAGGTCCTCGTCGTGAACGAGGCCGAGCGCGCCGTAGTCCGTCGCATCTTCGAGGCCCTCGACTCCGGCGCATCTGTGAACGGGCTCGCCCGTGCACTGAACGCTGACGGCGTCTCTACGCCTACCAGCCGGGGAACGTGGCTCCCGGCGTCCGTGCTGAACCTTGCCCGCGCCCTGCACGTCTCCGGCTACCTGACCGAGGCCGCTCGGCTCGATGAGCGGGGCCGTCCCGTCGGCCGTGAGCGTCGGCCGGTCCTCGACGAGGACGGCGAGCCGGTCCGTCCGTGGGAGCCGCTCCTCGCCGATGACCTCGCCGAGCGCGTCCGCGCGAGAGTCACGAGGGAGGCCCTCGACGAGGCGCGCTCTGCCGCGACGAAGGCAGGCCGCGAGGGTGCGAACCGTCGCCTCCTCTCGGGCCTTGCCTACTGCCCATGCGGCGAGCGGCTCCTCGTCCGCTCTCGGCGTGGTGGCACCTTCTACGGGTGCCGTGGACTGGCCGAGGGCTCGCACGTCCTCGCCGATGCCGAGAAGGTAGACGAGGTCGCCGAGCGGCTCTTCCTCGGCTCCTTCTCGGGGACGGCCGTCGTCGAGACCGTGGCGACCGTGAGCGTCTCCGACGAGGTCGCCGAGATCGACCGGCACCTCGCCGCCGCTACCGGCGAGATCACGCGTACGTCGACCGCCGACCTCCCGGTCCTCTTCGCCCGGATCGCCGACCTGACTGCCGAGAAGGAACGGCTCGAAGCCTCCTCGGCGAAGGTGACGACCCGCACGACGACCACGCCCTACGGCGAGGCGTGGGACGGCTGGACGGTCGCCGAGCGGCGCGAGCACCTGTCCGCGCTCGGCGTCCGCGTGGACGTTCGTCCCGCTCGTCAGCGCGGCGCGTGGGACGACTCCCGCGTCGTGCTGGACGTCCCCGGCGCTGACTATCTCGCCGGTCAACTCGACTGACGCCGCGTTTACACGCCGCCCCCTCGAAGCCCCGCCCCGGTACCGCACCGGAGCGGGGCTTCGGCGTTTGCACTCGCTCTCGCCGGGCCGGAGGCCGCTCGAAGCGCCGGAGGACGCCGGGCGGAGCCGTCGCGTGAGTGCAGAGTTCCGTAACGGTGTAGAGAACGTCCTTCTCCTCTATTCCGTCTTCTAGGCGAGCAACCTAGAGAAGGAATACGAGAAGACGACGACTTCTACACCGTTACGCAACTCTGCACTCCTCGGGTGAGCACGCTCGCCGGGCTGGCGGACTCCTCCGACACGCGATCGCCACACCAACCGCCGCTCGTGTCGCGTGAGCAGCCTCGCGACCTCAGGCCCACTCCTTCCCTGTCAGAGGCCCCTAGAGAAGCGCGACCGGCGAGTCGGCAGAAAACGTAGCGGGCAGCCTTCGGGCTTCTGGCCGACTTCTCGTCCGTCACCTCCCCGGCCCCGGCGTGTTCGTGGTTGTCGCGTCGGGGCCGGGTCGAGGGCCTTCGGCTCTCGCAACCACGACAACCACGACAACCACGACAACCACGACAACCACGACAGGACCGACCCATGACACTCACTCTCGACGCCGAGGCCGTAGCCCGGCTCACCCCGACTCACGAGCCCGTCACATGGACGATCGACGACGACGGAGCCTCCGTCTACGTCCGCCTCCCAGCCCCTCGACGGCTCGCCGAGTGCGTCACCATCCCCGGCGCGATGCGCGACGGCGCTTCCGTCGTCCGTGACGGCGACGCCCTCTCGCTCTACGACCTCGCCTCGACGCTCCGCGCGCTCCTCGTCGCCCTCCCGGACCGGGACGCCGTTTACACCTACTACGGCGACCTCCGGACGGCGGCGACCGCGAAGAGCGGTCGTATGGCCTCCTACTGCCTAGACGTCGTGCGGGCCGCTCGCGCCGGACTGGACCCTGTCCCGCCGCCCGTTCCCGCTGAGCGCGCGCCACGTCCCCCAGGGAAGACCGGAGCGCAACGCGTGAAGGAGCACCGCGACCGCCTGAGGGCCGACGAGATCGCGTCGGCGCGGGCGTTCCTCGACCTCGTCCGGCCTCTCCTGGTCGAGGGTGAGCAGAGGGACGCTCGCGACCTCTACGCCGCCGCCGTGAAGAACATCGGGCGTCGCCTCGGCGAGTCGATCACCGCTGACGATGACTCCGACGTCTGGGCCGTCCCCGGCCGGACGCTCTTCTACGCGGTCGCCGACGAGGTCCTCGGCGACCGTGTCCGCCGCTCGCGTGGCTTCGTTTATCTCATCCGCCGTTTCATCGCCCTCCTGAAGGAAGCCACCGTGAACGCTCTGACCGCCGCTACCGAGATCCTCGGACACGGCCCCCGCACCGCCGAGGAGGCCGAGCAGTACGCCGACGCGCGCGTGCGGGAGGTCCTCGACCTCGCGGCCTCGTGGCCTCGCCCGTCGTCGTACGACGAGCGCGTCCTCGCGCTTCCGCCGAGCCTCGCGTTCGCGATCGCCGGGGCTGAGGACGCCGCCGTCGTCTCGACGTTCGGCCTCATGGGTCGCGAGCACCTTCGGCGTCACCCGGAGGACCGACCCGAGATCGGCGCGTTCGCGCTGGCGCTGAGGACCGGGGACCCCGACGGGCTCGTCTCTCAGGTGCGCGCCTACTGCGCTGAGCGCCTACGTGCTGAGGACGTCGCGTGAACGCCGTCGCGCGCCCCTGCGTCGTCTGTGGCGAGCCGTTGGCGTATTCGGGCCGGGGCCGTCCGCCCGTGGCGCACGCGGGCTCCTGTGCCCGCACCCGCGCGAACGAGGTCGATGAGGGCCGGCGCTCGCATCGCATGGCCGCGATGCTGACCGACCCGGACAGCCGAGGATCCGCCCCGCTTCCTCATCGTGACGTCGCGGGACACCGCTGGTCTAGCGACTTCGACCCGGACACCATGAGCGTGCTCTCGCTTCCCCGGCGTGACGTCCTGGCCCTCGGTGAGCACCCGGAGAAGACGCACACCGACGAGGCAGAAGCATTTTGGGAGGCCCGTGTCGAGGCGGCTCGGCGCAAGTTCCGCGACCTCGACGACCCGGCCGACCTCGTCGGGGTGACCGTGCTCCGTTCATGGAGTGAGACCGGCTGAGTTCCTCCGTGCCATGACTTATGGAGGGGAGCGCGCTCCGGTTCGCGCGCTCCTCTCTCCTCCTCAGGGGAAGAGGTAACCCCCGACCTCGCCGCTTGTGAGGTCGGGGGCTCTCTTCAGCCCCAACAACGACCGTCACAGCTTCTAGGAGGTGACCCCCGATGACGAAGACCGACACATGCCGATCGTGTGGCTCTCCGATGGAGCCCGGCAAGCGCCGCGAGCGCCTCACATGTTCTAACCGATGTAGAGCCCGGCTCTCCCGCGAGAGCCGCGCCGATCGAGAGGACGCGATCCTCGCGATGACCCTCGACGCGCTCCGCTCCGCTTCGGCGCTCCTGCCCGACGGCTAGCCCGGTTTACACGCCCTCACGAAGGAGGCCCCATGAAACATGCTGACCTGCTCGCCGCTCTCGCCGACGAGGCCGCTCGCTTCCACGCTCGGCGCGCCGCCGCTGACGCCGCGATCACCGCCCGAGAGAGCCGCTCTGCCGCTGGCTCCGAGGCCCTCTCCGCGCTCTTCGAGGCTCCCGCCGAGCGAGATCACCAAGAACAGACGGCCGCCCCTGCGAGCGCTCCTCCGGTGCCGTCCGGCGAGCGCGACTGGACCTCGACGGATGCCGCGATCGAGGCCGCTCGCGCAGCCGCAACCCCGACCGCCGACCCGGCTTCGGCCGCGTCCTCCGAGCCCGGCACAGACGCCGCGTTGCTCGCGATGCTCAACCCCGCCCCTGAAGGAGAGACCCGCCCGTGACCGTTCCCGACCACATCGCCGCCCGGCAGGAGTTCCGCGAGGTCACGTCCGCCGCGCAGGCTCACGCCCGCACCGCTGACCGCCCCGAGGTGCTCGCCGACGCTCGTCGCGCCACTCTGGCGTCCGCGACGACCCGCCTCCGTCCCGTCACGGGCGCTCTTCGCGTCCTTCAGCAGTACGGCGGCACCGTTCCGGAGCCGCTCGCCGCCGCCCGCGACCGCGTCCGGGATGCTCGCCTCCTCGCCGTCGAGACGCGCGTCGCTCCGGCGTCTGCGCTCGCCCGGACTGTCATCGAGTCCGAGGACATGAGTGCCGCTCTGAAGACTGTCGCGAAGACCCGCGCGGCCGACGTCGCTCGCGCCGAGATCACCGCAGACCTGCACGCCGCCGCCGTCGAGCGCGCCCTCGCAACGTTCTACAAGCACTCCGACGAGATCGCGGACGCGATCCTTGCCTCGCCGGTCCTCGCCTCGGCGTACGCCGACGTTGTCCGACTGGTCGGGGACGTCCCGGCGTCAGCCCTGGCCGAGCCCCGCGCCGACGATCTCGACCTCGTTGCCCGCGTGTTCCTGCTCCGTCGCGCGGCGACCCCGTTCCAGACCCTCCGGGTAGCGCTGACGACCTCGGCGCTCCTGCCGGAGACCGACCTGCCGGGCGCTGAGCACCTCCTCTACGCCGACCCTGCCGACGCCGACCCTGAGGCCGTGCGGCGTGCCCTGAAGGGTGTCCGTCCCGGCGTCCCGGACGTCAACGTCTGGACCGTCTCGGCGACCTCGCTCCCGGCCGGTCGCCCTCTGGCCGCTCAGGGCGTCCCGGCCGCGATCCTGCACTCGACGCCCGGCGTCGTGTTCCGTCGGTGCCTGACGGTCGAGGACTTCGAGGCTCGCGCTCGGCGTGCGCTCGGCGGCACCGTGACGCCGTCGGGGCCGTCCTTCGTCGAGGACGAGGCCGCGCGAGCGGGGCTCGTCCTGTGACCCCGCCCCCTGTTCAACAGGAGCCCCCGGTCCCTGACTTCGACGCCCTCGGCAACCTCGCCGCTCAGCACGGCGTCATGCGCGATGCCCGAGGACGCATCCTCTACACGCCGCTCGACGCTTCCGACGAGGAGATCCTCGACGCGCTGGCCCGCGCCGACGAGGCCGACGCCCGCGCTCTCGCCGAGCGTGCTCGCCTCGGTATCCGGAACGCCTTCGGCCCCGGCTGGTCGGAGGTCTGAGGCTGGCTCAGTCGAGGTCGCTTGACGTTCGCTCGGCGCTCCCGCGCTGGTCGTCGTCGAGCGCCTCGGCCGAGGCAGGCACCCCTGGGCACCCAACCCTCCCCCCACCCCGTCCGCCCACTCCCGGCATTGAGCACTTGTGTTCACGGCTGAACGCACCGTGTCCGAACTATCGAGGTCGAACGCCGCTCTCTACCCCTCACCAAGGAGGACCCATGAGCACCACAACCCCGAGCCCGACAAGGGCTGACCGCTTCCGAGCCCGCGTCGCCGAGGAGTACGACCTCGACTCGCTCGGCCCGGCCGACGTCGAGGCCCTCGACGAGATCGCCGTCGCGATGCGGATGCTCGACACGATCCGCACAGCGCTTGCCGACGCTCCGCTCGTCGAGGTCCGGCAGGGCGGCGCTCGCGTCTCGCCGCTCGTCGTCGAAGAGCGTCTCCGCGCCTCGGCGCTCTCGGCGGCGCTGGCTCGCTTCCCCGTCCTGGCCGACGAGGACTGACGCGATGCCTGCCGCTCGCCGGACCGTGAAGCGCCGTCGCCGTGCAGGCTCCGGCGTCGTCGGCCCGCCGCCGCGCTTCGACTTCGAGCGCGAGCAGTTCGATACGTCAGGCCCGCTCACGACCGGCGAGTGGTACGCCCGCGAGTCGGCCCGCTTGAAGGCCGCTCACGCCGCCTATCTCGTCGCCGACGCCGCATGGTCCCGCCACGCGTCCGACGTCCTCGGCGTCGCGCTCGGCTGGCTCGACGTCGTCCAGGCCGAGAACGCCGACGAGGTCTGGCCGGAGTGGTCAGTCATCCCCGACGACGTCCGGCACCTCTGCACCCCCGACACCCCGAAGGAGAACCCATCGTGACCGACCCCGATCCGATCACCCTGCAAGGCCCGCACGTCACGGCCGCGCTCCCAGAGGTGAAGCGCCTCGTCTTCGACTACATCGCCGAGCGGCATGGGCCGGGCGTCGAGCGGGTCGCCGTCGAACGGATGCTCCTCGCGCACGGTCACCATCCCGGCGCGGCGAAGGTGATCCTCGACGAGTGGCGCGAGGCTGGGGCGTTGGCGATCCAGACGACCACCCGAAACACGCTGAACCACTACCGAATCAGCGCGGGATCAGCGCCGCCGACGCGGCGCTCGTCGAGGCTGGTCGTTCACAGCTGACGCGTTCTGCTGACACACAAGAGCCCCGCTTCTGCTGACTTCCTCAGCGGAGGCGGGGCTCTCGTCGTTTCGTCCGGCTCTGTCGAGCGGTCACGTGTCCGTCGTGGATTGCTCCTTCGGCGCGCGCTGGCGAGCCTTCTCAGCGAGCGCCCGGTAGTGCGGCCACGAATGCCATTGGGTCGTCTTGTAGCGGGCTTCGATGAAGAACTTGGCGGGCTCGATCGAGCGAGTTAGGGAGTTGCCCCACTCGTCGAGGACGGTTGCCTCGTCGATCCATCCGTTGTCGACGTAGAGAGCGAGAACGTCGAACATCGCGAGCGCTCGGTAGACCTGAGTGAGGGTGTCCTCGTGGTAGACGAGGGCTTCCGCGTGCTTCGGCTCGCGGATCTCGTAGAGCGCACGACGGCCCGCCACGACGCCCGGCTCCAAGAGCGTCTCGTGCATCCGCAGGAAGAGATCTCGCTTGTCCAGTCGGCGAGCACGCCGGAAGTTCACGACGCCGAGGAAGAGCGCCCCGCCCGAGACGAACAGAGCGAGCACCGTCAGCACGTCGCGAACCGTTGAGTTGCCGTCCGTCGGCGCCTTGGCCGCGAGGAACATCAGGTCCACGCTGGGCACACTAGTTCCGTCCCTAGCGCCGCGTCGCCGACGACGTGCTCGATCCGCACCTGCGATCATCCGAAGGTGACCGACAGTGCATCCGTCTCGCGGCTCTCCCCGAAGGACGCCGAGGACGAGGCCGCCCGTTTCCTGGCTCTGCAACTCGCCCCCCGTATTGACGCGCTGGCCGAGTACGCGAACGGGCAAGGCGCTTCCACCGTTTCGGCCGAGAGTCCGCTCGCCGGAGACGACGCGGCGGCCGACCCTTTCCAGGTCTCACACACCGCGTGGCACGGCATCGCCCACGCCGTCGACAACCTTCAGGCGTTCCGTCGCCTGACGGTCAGCGGAGAGGGCGACCACTTCGACGTCAGCACGCACCCGTTCGCGGCGTACCCGCTCCTCAGGGCCGCACTCGAAAACGCCTCGGTGGCCCTGTGGCTCCTGGCCCCCGAGGATGCAGACGAGCGACTCACCCGCCGCTTCCGCCTTGTTCTTCAGGACGCGGCCCACGGTGACGACGTCGCACGACTTATGGGCCACGAGCCAACCACTTACGAGCGGCGGGTGGAGCGCGTGTCGGGTCTGATCGCCAACCGCCCTAGTGTGGACCTCGCGGCCTGCAAGAAGCGTGCCGGGTTCCGCGCGATCGTTCCCGAGGCGGCGGAGGGAACGGGGACCGACGCCAATACCGCGTCCGTTGTCTGGCGGCTCCTGAGCGGTCTCACCCACGGCGACCAGTGGGCCAGCCTCGCCTGGGCTGAACGCGAACAGGTCGACCTCTCCGCTGACGGGACGGTCTTCACCGTCCGGATGACCGCTTCGCTGGCGAACACCGCCAACATGGCCCGTTACGTCGTCGCGCTCGCCGAATCCTCCACTCGTGCCTTCGAGATGCGGAAGGCACCCGTCGACTCGGACGCGTAAGACGTCCGCGCTTCGTAAGATCGCCTTCGTGAAGCGACTGAGCACAGAGGCTTACCAGGCCCTACGCGACTCGCTCGCCGTGATGACGTGGTTCAAGCGGCCGTTCCAGACGTTCCTCCGGACGGCTCTTCGCGATCACCCCGAACTCCTGGCCGGGCTGGACTTCGACGGCTCGACGAAGCGCGAGGTCGCCGACGACCTCGTCGGCCGTCTTATCGCCCAGGAGGAGCGACTTCAGGATGTGACGATCCGCCTCATGTTGGAGGTCGCCGCCGTCGACCGCTTCCCAGATATCGAGAGACTCGAAGAGCCCGACCGGTCCCTTCGGCTCTCCGAGGCGCGCGACGCGGTCGCGCACATGAAGGCGATGACCGAACGCTTCGCCGACCGGGTCGCCGAGCAAGAGCGCCTCGCCGCTGAACGCGAGTCCCACAAGGCGCACGCCGTCGCGCTCCGGCAGTTCGAGGACGATCTCGCCGACCTGAAGGAACGCTTCCTGACCCTCAGCGCGGCGACCGACGCTCGCCAACGGGGCTACGACTTCGAGAAGTTCCTCGCCGACCTCTTCAAGACCTTCGACATGGAGCCGCGCCTCGGCTACTCGACCGACCTCGAACAGATCGACGGCTCGCTGACGTTCGACACGGACGACTACATCGTCGAGGCGAAGTGGATCAAGGAGACCGTGAGCCGCGAGACCGCCGACGCCTTCGCCGCGAAGGTGCGCCGGAAGGGCAAGAACGCCCTCGGCCTCATCATCGCCGTGAACGGCTTCTCTGGCCCGGCGCTCAGCGCCTACTCCGAGAAGACGCCGTTCCTCGCAGTCGACGGCGGCGACCTCTTCCTCGTGCTCGACAGTCGCATCCGGCTCGACGACCTCTTGAAGGCGAAGAAGCGGCACGCGAACGAGACTGGCTCGTGTCACCTTCCGGCGTCCGCCGTCGTGAACTAGTTCCCTTCGGCGGCGCGGCGGGCGATCATCTCGTCGAGCCGCTCTCGGTACGGCGTCGCCAGAGCGATCCACTGGTCGAGCGGCCGGTCGCTGAGCGACTCGGCGGCTTCGCCCGGCGTCCGATCGCGGAGGTCGATCACGTAGTCGGCTCCGTCCGAGCGCCATGCAACGACGGGCCACTTCCGGCGCTCCGAGTTCGTCACGCCGATCCAGAACTCGTTATCGGGCTTCACCGCGCGGCCGATCGAGGGGTACTCGTCAGCGTGCGCCCATTCCCGCCACGCGTGCGAGAACGAGAACTCGATATCGAGTTTCCACGAGGACACGCGCCTGACTCCGAGAGCCGCGAGCCCGAGTCCGAGCCCCTCGACAACCTCCGCGACCTGATCCTTCTTGCTCGCCATGCCGCGACCCTATCGACGGCCCGCCGACGGTCTTGCACGCCGAGCGGTGCCTCATCCCGCTCAGCCGTCGCGAAGCGCTTCCTCGACCCGTGCGACCTTGCCGTCGAGTTCGCCGTCGTGTCCGGGCCGAATGTCGGCCTTGAGCACGAGGGAGACTCGCGACCCGTACGGAGCGACCGCCTCGGTCGCTCGCTTGACGACGTCGAAACAGGCGTCCCATTCGCCTTCGATCGTCGTAAACATTGCGTCGGTTCGGTTCGGGAGACCGGACTCGCGGACAACCTTCACCGCGGCCGCTACTGCCTCAGTGACCGACCCGTCTTCGCGGCCAGTCCCGCTGGGCGCAACGGAAAATGCTACGAGCATCAGATCACCTTCCTAGCGCGTGCGAACGAACCTTGAGCCTTGTCACGTTGTAACCACTCCCCCTCGATCGTCGTGAACATCGAGGTGAGCTCGAACGGGAGACCGGACTCGCGGACGACCGCCACGGCAGCGGCGACGGCCTCCGCGACGGAGCCGTCCTCGGCGGTGGCGGACGGCGCAACACTGAAGGCGACGAGCATCCACCGAACCTAGCAATCTGCCGCCTAGAGCTCGGCCTCGGCCCGCTCCATCTGCGCGATCGTCCAGTCGAGGCTCGCCCGGATCTCGGCGTCGGCCAGCTCGCCCTCGATGTCTCGGAGCTCCTTTATCCCCTCCGCCAGGACCCGCTTCGCCTCTGCCCGGTCGCGCGTCGCGACCGCGGCATAGGCACAGATCTGGACCCGCTGGATCACCTCGTGTGCCAGCGCGTCGAGCTGATCGGTGGACATGTCCAGACCCTAGGAGAGCCGCCTGCGGCCGGCATCCCGAGAATCGGGCAAGCCTCGCTCAGCCGGGCCCACCACCGGCGCTCAGCACGGCGCGTCCGGCGCCCAGCGCTCGACCAGCGCACGGAAGCCCGCCTCGGCCGCGGCCCGCAGCGCCGGGGACGGCGCGGACGGGTGGTCCGGCTCGGCGGCGAAGACCGCCTCGACCCAGGCGGCGATCGCGCGCGGGACCGGGGCGACGCCGAGCTCGCGGGTGCGCGACTTCAGCAGCCGCAACTCCTCCACCTCGTCCCGTACGGCGGCCGGCACGTCTGCCTGCGCGATCAGCTCGTCGAGGTTCATCGGCGGGACGCCGTCGTGCTCGTCGAGCCAGCGCAGCGTCACCGCGGGCCGGACCGCATAGAACACCCGCTTGAGCCGCACCATCAGCTGGTCAGCATCACCGGAGGCGACCGCGCCCGCCCACTGCGCGCGCCCCACGTGCAGGTAGTGCCGCCGCAGCCGTCCGGGGTCGACCACCTGCCCGACCAGGTCGAGCAGGTCGTCACGGAAGGCCGACGAGCCCGTGTAGACCCAGGGCGAGCGCAGCCACTCGCCCACGGTGGCGTTGCCGGCGGTGGCAAGGCGCACCGCCTTGGCGACGTCCCAGCCGTTGACGTCGAGCAGACCCTCGAGCGGCGTCTCGATCACGTCCCGCGCCGGCCACAGGGCCAGATAGGACTCGCGCGGACGGACGAAGAAGAACCGGCAGTCGTAGTCGCTGTCGGGCGAGGCGAAGCCCCACGCCCGGCTGCCGCTCTCGATCGCCCACGGCACCCGCACGCCGTACGACGACGCGACCGCGGCCAGGCGCCCGTCGATCGCCGCCACCATGGCGGGGTCGAAACTCTCGGGGACGACGCGCATGCGCCGAACCGTAGACCGGAACGCGTCCGGCCCGCACCCGAGATGCCGAACGGCCCGCCCCTCACGCGGAGGGACGGGCCGTTCGAGCGGAGCGGATCAGCCGCGCAGCAGGTTGCGCAGCACGTACTGCATGATGCCGCCGTTGCGGTAGTAGTTGGCCTCACCGGGGGTGTCGATGCGGACGACCGCGTCGAACGAGACACCCGAGTCGGTGGTGACCTTGACCGTCGACGGCGTGGTGCCCTCGTTGAGCTCGGTGATGCCCGAGATCGAGAAGGTCTCCTCGCCGGTCAGGCCCAGCGACTCGGCGTTCTCGCCGGCCGGGAACTGCAGCGGGATGACGCCCATGCCGATCAGGTTGGAGCGGTGGATGCGCTCGTACGACTCGGCGATGACGGCCTTCACGCCCAGCAGCGACGTGCCCTTGGCGGCCCAGTCGCGCGACGAGCCCGAGCCGTACTCCTTGCCCGCCAGGACGACGAGCGGGATGCCCGCGGCCTGGTAGTTGACGGAGGCGTCGTAGACGGTCGTGACCGGACCGTCGGCGACGGTGAAGTCGCGGGTGAAGCCGCCCTCGGTGCCGGGCGCGATCTGGTTGCGCAGGCGGATGTTGGCGAACGTGCCGCGGATCATGACCTCGTGGTTGCCGCGGCGCGAGCCGTAGGAGTTGAAGTCGCGCGGCGCGACGCCGTTCTCGGTGAGGTACTTGCCCGCGGGCGAGTCGGCCTTGATCGAGCCGGCCGGCGAGATGTGGTCGGTGGTGACCGAGTCGCCGAGCTTGAGCAGGACGCGGGCGCCGTCGATGTCGGTGACCGGGTTGGGCTGGTCGGGCATGCCGTCGAAGTAGGGCGCCTTGCGGACGTAGGTCGACGACTCGTCCCACGTGAAGGTGTTGCCCTCCGGGGTGGGCAGCGAGCGCCAGCGCTCGTCGCCCTTGAAGACGTCGGCGTACGACTCGGCGAACATGTCGGAGTTGATCGCGCTGGCGATGGTCTCCTCGACCTCGGCCGGCGAGGGCCAGATGTCCTTGAGGAAGACGTCGTTGCCGTCGGCGTCCTTGCCCAGCGCGTCGTTGAACAGGTCGACGTCCATCGAGCCGGCCAGCGCGTAGGCGACGACCAGCGGCGGGGAGGCCAGGTAGTTCATCTTGATGTCGGGGCTGATCCGGCCCTCGAAGTTCCGGTTGCCGGAGAGCACCGAGACGACGGCGAGGTCGTTCTCGTTGACCGCCGCGGAGACCTCGGGGATGAGCGGGCCCGAGTTGCCGATGCAGGTGACGCAGCCGTAGCCGACCAGGTTGAAGCCCAGCTTGTCGAGGTACGGCGTGAGGCCGGCCTTGTCGTAGTAGTCGCTGACGACCTGCGAGCCGGGGGCGAGGGTGGTCTTGACCCACGGCTTGCGGGTCAGGCCCTTCTCGACGGCCTTCTTGGCGAGCAGCGCCGCGCCGATCATGACCGACGGGTTGGACGTGTTGGTGCAGGAGGTGATCGAGGCGATCGTCACCGCACCGTGGTCGAGCGTGAAGGTGGTGCCGTCCTCGAGGGTGACCTCGACCGGCGACGACGCGCGGCCGCCGTCGGCGGGCGCCGCGGAGAGGTGGTTGCTCGGGGCCGGGGCGCCGTTGGCCTGGTGGGGGTCGTGCGACGGGGCGTCGGACGCCGGGAAGGACTCCTCGACGGCCTCGTCGTAGCCCTGCGCGTCCTGGGGCGCACCGGCGTAGTCGACGAGCGCGCCGCGGAAGGCCTCCTTGGCCTCGGACACGAGGACACGGTCCTGCGGGCGCTTCGGGCCGGCGATCGACGGGACGACGGTCGCCAGGTCGAGCTCGAGCTTCTCCGAGTAGCGCGGCTCGGCCTCCGGGTCGAGCCACAGGCCCTGCTGCTTGGCGTACTGCTCGACGAGCGCGATCTGCTCCTCCGAGCGGCCGGTCAGGCGCAGGTAGGTGGTGGTCTCCTCGTCGATCGGGAAGACCGCGATCGTGGAGCCGAACTCCGGCGACATGTTGCCGATGGTGGCGCGGTTGGCCAGCGGCAGCGCCGCGACACCCGGGCCGTAGAACTCGACGAACTTGCCGACGACGCCGTGCTTGCGGACCATCTCGGTGATGGTGAGCACCAGGTCGGTGGCGGTGGAGCCCTCGGGCAGCGAGCCGGACAGCTTGAAGCCGACGACGCGCGGGATGAGCATGGAGACCGGCTGGCCGAGCATCGCGGCCTCGGCCTCGATGCCGCCGACGCCCCAGCCGACGACGCCGATGCCGTTGACCATGGTGGTGTGCGAGTCGGTGCCGACGCAGGTGTCGGGATAGGCCTGAATCACCTCAGCGCCGTCGGCTCCCTCACTTGGACGGGTGAAGACGGTGCGTGCCAGGTGCTCGATGTTGACCTGGTGGACGATGCCGGTGCCCGGCGGCACGACCTTGAAGTCGTCGAAGGCGCCCTGGCCCCAGCGCAGGAACTGGTAGCGCTCGCGGTTGCGCTCGTACTCGATCTCGACGTTGCGCTGGAAGGCCTCCGGCGAGCCGAAGACGTCAGCCATGACGGAGTGGTCGATGACCATCTCGGCCGGCGCGAGCGGGTTGATCTTGGTGGCGTCGCCGCCCAGGTCGGCCATCGCCTCGCGCATGGTGGCCAGGTCGACGACACAGGGGACGCCGGTGAAGTCCTGCATGATCACGCGCGCCGGCGTGAACTGGATCTCCTTGTCGGGCTGGGCGGTCTCGTCCCAGCCGGCGAGGGCCTTGATGTCCTCGGCGGTGATGTCCGCGCCATCCTCGGTGCGGAGCAGGTTCTCGAGGAGCACCTTGAGCGAGAAGGGCAGGCTCTCGACGTCGAGACCCTCGCCCTTGACCGCGTCGAGGCGGAAGATCTCGTAGGCCTTCCCGTTCACGTCCAGGGTGCTCTTGGCACCGAAGCTGTTCTTGCTGGCCATCCGCGTCTCCGTCCTCGTCGAACTTCGTCCGATGTCGTCGCTGTGTTGTCGCTGGTTGTCGCTGTGTTGTCGCTGTGTTGTCGCTAGCTCGTGGCTAGGCCTGTCCTCTGCATCCTGCCGCCGCGCTGCGCGACGGGGATAGTGAGGCAGACCTAAGTTCTGCAGAGCTCGGGGATCCGATATCTCTTGACGTCAAGATACACGGGATCGAGTCAGATTTCCATCATCCTCGGCGAACTGAGTCCGGTAGAGCTCCTCGTAGCGGCCGCCCGCGAGCAGCAGCTCGGCGTGCGTTCCCTGCTCGACGATGCGGCCCTCCTCGACGACGGCGATCAGGTCGGCCGCGCGGATGGTCGAGAGCCGGTGGGCGATCACCAGCGCGGTGCGCCCGGCCAGCGCCTCGCCCAGAGCGGCCTGGACCGCCGCCTCGGACGTCGAGTCGAGCGACGCCGTCGCCTCGTCGAGGATGACCACCCGCGGCTGCTTCATGAGCAGCCGGGCGATGGTCAGCCGCTGCCGCTCGCCGCCGGAGAGCCGGTAGCCGCGCTCCCCCACCACCGTGTCGAGGCCGTCGGGCAGCGTGCGCACGAGGCTGCCGAGCCGCGCCCGCTCGAGCGCATCCCACAGCTCCTGCTCCTCGGCGTCGGGGCGGGCGAGCAGCAGGTTGCCGCGGATCGAGTCGTGGAAGAGGTGACCGTCCTGGGTGACCATGCCGACCGTCGCGCGGATCGCGTCGGCGGTGAGGTCGCGGACGTCGATCCCCGCCAGCCGTACGGCGCCCGCGTCGACGTCGTAGAGCCGCGAGACGAGCTGCGCGATGGTCGACTTGCCGGCGCCCGAGGACCCGACCAGGGCGACGACCTGACCCGGCTCGGCGCGCAGCGAGATCCCGTGCAGGACCTCCTCGCCGCCGCGCGTGTCGAGCGTGGCGACCGCCTCGAGCGAGGCCAGCGAGACCTTGTCGGCGGCCGGGTAGGCGAAGCGCACGTCGTCGAGCTCGACCGCGACCGGCCCCTCGGGGACCTGGTTGGCGGCGCCGGGCCGGTCCTGGATCAGCGGCACCAGGTCGAGCACCTCGAAGACCCGCTCGAAGCTGACCAGCGCGCTCATCACCTCGACCCGCGCGCTCGCGAGGGCGGTCAGCGGCGCGTAGAGCCGGGTGAGCAGCAGCGACAGGGCGACGACATCACCGGCGTTGAGCGTGCCGGACAGGGCGAGCGCCCCGCCCACGCCGTAGACGACGGCGATGGCCAGCGCCGACACCAGCGTCAGCGCCGTGACGAAGGTGGTCTGCACCATCGCCGTACGGACGCCGATCTGCGCGACCCGCGCGGCCCGCGCGGCGAACTCGGCCGACTCCTGCGCCGGGCGGCCGAACAGCTTGACCAGGGTCGCGCCGGGCGCCGAGAAGCGCTCGGTCATCTGGTTGCCCATCGCGGCGTTGTGGTCGGCCGCCTCGCGCTGGATGCCGGCCAGACGGCGGCCCATCCGGCGCGCCGGCATCACGAAGACCGGCAGCAGCACCAGCGCCAGCAGCGTCACCTGCCACGAGATGCCGAGCATGACGATCAACGTCAGGACCAGCGTCACGACATTGGCCACGACACCGGACAGAGTCTGGCTGAACGCGCGCTGCGCGCCGATCACGTCGTTGTTGAGCCGGCTGACCAGGGCGCCCGTGCGGGTGCGGCTGAAGAAGGCGATCGGCATCCGCTGCACATGGTCGAAGACCGCCGTGCGCAGGTCGAGGATCAGCCCCTCGCCGATGCTCGCCGACAGCCACCGGCCGATCAGCCCGAAGCCCGCGTCGGCCACCGCCAGGCCGGCGATCGCCAGCGCCAGGCTCACGACGACACTGCGGCTGTCGCCGGCGACGATCGCGTTGACGACCTTGCCGGCCAGCACCGGCGTCGCCACGGCGAGACCGGCGCTGACCACGCTCAGGACGACGAAGCCGATCAGCTTGCGCCGGTGCGGCCGGGCGAACGCGAGGATGCGCCGCGCGGTCGCTCCGCTGAACGCACGCTCCTCGTCGGGGCCGTGCATCCCGCGGTACACCTGACTCCAGGCGATGGACTCCATGCTCATGGGAGTGACGTTAGAACCTCAAGCCGACTTGAGGACAACTCGTTCTGTTCGCCTGTGGAGAACAGGGCCTCCCCCGGCGGTCCTAGAGGACGACGGTGGGCTTCACCCGGCTCGGCGTCCAGACCTTCTGGCGCCGCGCGACCACGCTGGTGAGCACCAGGGCGCCCACCAGATAGGCCGCCAGCACCAGCACCGCGCTCATCGCCCGGGCCGGGTCGCCGCCGTACATCAGCTGGCGGAGGCCGTCGACGGCATAGCTCATCGGTAGCACGTCGTGCAGCCAGTGCAGGGGCTGCGGGATCGTCTGCCACGGGAAGGTGCCGCCCGCGGTGACCAGCTGGAGGACCATCAGCACCAGCGCCAGGAACTGGCCGGGCGTGCCGAGCAGCGCGTTCATCAGGTGCACGATCGCGACGAAGGTCGCCGAGATCAGGATCATGAACAGCCAGGTCCGCACCCCCTCGACCACCCCGACGTCGAGCACCAGCGCGACGACGGCGAAGGCCAGCGTCATCTGGGTGACGCCGATGAGGGCCGGCGGCAGCCAGCCGCCGACCGCGATCCGCAGCGGATGCTGGTCGGCCGCGAGCGCGCGCGACGACAGCGGGCGGACCAGCAGGAAGAGGACGTAGCCGCCGATCCACGCGGCAAGCGCCAGGAAGAAGGGCGCCAGGCCGGCGCCGTAGTTGCGGGCCTGCGCCTTGTTGGCCGCCCGTACGTCGATCGGGCTGGCCACCGTCTCGGCGATCCGCGCCCGCGACCGCTCGGTGGTCTCGGGCACCTTCGTCACGCCGTCCTCGAGCCCGGACCGGAGCTGGCCGGCGCCCTTGGTCAGCTGCTCGAGCCCGCTGCGGAGCTGGACCGCGCCGGTGTGGAGCGTGCCCGCGCCCTCGGCGAGCGTGCCGGCGCCGGTGGCCAGCTTGCGCGAGCCGTTGCGGGCCTGGTTGATCCCGTCGACCAGCGCCGGCGCGGAGCGGGCGAGCTGGTCGGCGCCGTCGGCGACCTGACCGGCGCCGCGGGCGAGCTGGTTGAGCTGGCTGCGGACCGCGCCGGCCTTGGCGTCGGTCTCGTGGACCCGCTTGCCCACCCGGTCGTAGATGCGCAGCACGGAGTCCTGCTGCGCCTGGTCGAGGCCGAGCTGGGCGAGCCGGGCAGCGATGTCGGTCCGGCCGCCGTCGTAGGCGGTGCGGGCGGTGTGGACCGCCCCGGCGATCCGGTTGCCGGCGTCGGCGACCTTGCGGTCGCCCGCCGCGACCTGCCGCGCGCCGTCGGCGAGGCGGCGCGCCTGGGCCGGCAGGCTCGCCGTCCGGGTGGAGAGCGTGGTCAGCCCGTCGCGGAGCTGGATCGCGCCCTGGTGCAGGTCGTCGGCGCCGCCCGCGAGGCGGCCGCTGCCGTCGGCGAGCTGACGAGCCCCGCCCCGGGCCTCCGTGAGGCCGTCGTACAGCTTGCCGGCGCCGTCGGCGCCCTGCTGCAGCCCCGTACGGACGTCGGCGATGCCGACCAGGAAGGCGGCGACCGCCTCCTTCGAGACCCGCTCGGAGATCGCGTCGCGGACCTTGGTCGCCACGGTGTTGGCGATCGTCGTCGACAGGTAGGAGTTGGCGTCGTTGGTGAGCATCTTCAGCTTCGCCTGCTCGGGATCGGTGCCCGACGCACTGGTCAGCGCCGCGGAGAAGTCACGCGGGATGATCAAGGCGAAGTCGAAGGTACCGTCGTCGACACCCGCCTGGGCGGTCTTCCGGTCGACCTCGTGCCAGCCGAAGTCGTTCGACTCCAGCAGCTGGTCGGCGACCTCGCGGCCGGCCTTCATCGGCGTCCCGTCGAGCCCGGTCGCGCCGGTGTCCTCGACGACGAGCGCGGTCGGCACCCGGTTGAGCGCGGCGTACGGGTCATGGTTGGCGTAGAGGTAGAGGCCGGCGTAGATCGTCGGCACCGTGACCAGGGCGAGCACCGTGATCCGGCCCATCCGGATGCTCAGCAGCCGGGACAGCTCGGTCCAGGCGATGCGCAGGGCGGTCATGCGAAGGACTCCTCGCTCGTGTCGTCACTGGGGTGGGCGCCGCCGATCGCGGCGAGCCGGGCGGCATGGCCGGCCAGGTCGACCGCCTCGCTGACGGTGACCAGGACGCCGAGCCCGCGCTCGGCCGCGGCGTGCGCGACCGGCCACCACTCCCGGCGGTGCAGGCCGTGGCGGTCGGGCGAGACGATGACGAGGAACTCCGCGCCCGGGCGGTCGGCCCCCAGCTCGGCGAGCGCGCGCAGCCGGTCGATCGGCGCGACGTCCTCGGTGTGGACGGCGGGGCTGGTCTCCAGGCCGTGCTCGCGCAGCCAGGCGGACGTCGCGCCGGGCCCGGCCGGCCGCCCGGCCATGGCGAGCTCCTCGCCCACGATCACCCGGAACGGTACGGCGTCGTCCGGCTCGGTCACGCCCGGCACGTCGACCAGGACGACCGCCCGCTGCCGCAGCGCCGGCGCCGGGTCGCCGCCCAGCCGCACGCTGCCGGCGGTCAGCTCGAGCCGCCCCGCGAGCGCGAGCGCCAGCGCGACATTGCCGTGTCCCGGCCGACCGACGGCGACGACGACCTCGCCCGGGATCAGCTCGACCGTCGTCGGCGCGAGCAGCCCGTCGACGGTGCCGGCCATCAGCTGGAGCCGCGGCGGCGGGGGCGGAGGCGTCGGGATCGGGTCCGGCTGGGGCTCCGGTGTCGTCATGGCCGCTTAGTCTGCCGAAAAAACTTCCGGGGGCGCCTGTCGTAGTGACTGTGACCTGTTCGTGGAGAGGATGTCAGCGCCCCCAACCGACCCAGGAGGTCACCATGCGCACCCTGATCTACACCGCCTTCGTCTCCGTGGACGGCGTCGTCCAGGGCCCCGGCCCGGAGGACGGCTACCGCAACGGCGGGTGGACCTTCCAGGGCATCGACTTCCTCGAGGACGTCTACGAGCTCAAGGGCCGCGAGCAGGAGGAGGCGAGCGCGCTGCTGCTCGGCCGGGTCAGCTACGAGGCGTTCGCGCCGGTGTGGCCGACGATGACCGCGGAGTTCCCGAAGTACAACGCGATGCCCAAGTACGTCGTCTCGACCACGCTGAAGGAGGACGACCTGGTCGACGACTGGGGCGACATCACGATCCTGCGCTCGATCGACGACATCGCCGCGCTCAAGGAGACCGACGGCGGCCCGATCTCGATCCACGGCTCGGCGAGCCTCGCCCGCGGGCTGGCCGACGCGGGCCTGATCGACCGCTACCACCTGCTCGTGTTCCCGTGGGTCCTCGGCGCGGGCAAGCGGATGTGGAGCGAGACCGACAAGGACCGGCAGAAGCTGGCGCTGGTCGAGAGCGCGTCGTACGCGAACGGGGTGCAGAAGCTCTGCTACGAAGTGGTGCGATGAGCTAAGCGGGGCGGGTGGCCCCGGGCGTAAGGATGGTGTGAATGCACTCTTGCCCGGAGGGACGATGACGACGGGACCCACCCCCGACGGCTTCGATGCCTGGGTGCGACCGCACCTGACCACGCTGCACCGGTACGCCGCGCGGCAGGTCGGTCCTGCCGACGCCGACGACGTCGTCCAGGATGCGCTCGTACGGGCGTGGCAGCGCCGCGCGACGTACGACGCGGCCCGGGGCGCCCCGCTCCCCTGGCTGCTCGCGATCGTCCGCGACCGCTCCCGGCGCCATCGCACGCGGCGGCGGGTCGTCCTCGACCTCGCCGCCGTGGGCGACCCGGCCGCCGAGGACGCCCGCGCCGACCTCGACCTCGAGCGCGCGATCCGGCGGCTGCCGGCGCGCCAGCGCGAGGCGGTCGACCTCTACTACTTCGTCGGCCTCGACGTGACGACCGTCGCCGAGGTCATGGACTGCGCGCCCGGCACGGTCCGGGCCACCCTGCACCAGGCCCGCGGCACGCTGCGGACCCTGATCGGAGACGACCATGTCTGACCACGACGACCTGCACCAGCGGCTGAGCGACGCCGGCCGGCGCTGGCGCGAGGGTCTCCCGCCGGCCACCGAGGCGGTCCGGCACGTCGCGCCGCCCCAGCGCGGCCCCCGGCGCTGGACGGTGCCCGTGGCGGCGGCGGCCGCGGCGGCCGCCGTCGCGGCGATCGCCGGCGCGTCCGTCGTCCTGCGCTCGGGCGACGACCAGAGCCCGAAGCCGCCGGTCGCCACCCAGCCGACGCCCACGCCGACCCCCACTCCGCCCCCGACGCCTCCGACCGGCCCGCCGCCGAGCCCCACCGGCCCGGTCGCCTGCGGACCCGACGACCTGGTCGCCGGAGCGCCGCAGACCGAAGGCGCCGCCGGGACCGCGGTCATCATCGTCCCGCTCACCCTGGCCGCCGGCGCGGAGCCGTGCACGATCGAGGGCTACCCCGACGTCGCCCTGCTCCAGCACGGCACCGACCTCGGCCTGACCGGCACCCACAACACGGCGTTCCCGCCGAGCCGGATCCGGATGGCGCCCGGCGCCACCGCAGACGTGTCGATCGGGTGGGCCGTGAGCCACTACTGCGGCAACGTCGACAACGACCAGATCCGGATCACCCTCCCCGGCGGCCAGATCCTGACCGTGCCCGGCTTCGGCCAGAGCTCGTGCTCGCCCGGCGAGCAGGGCAGCCCGCCGTGGGTCACCTCGGTCACGAGGCAGTGAGCAGCGCCGGACACCCGACCGCGCATGTAACTCGGTGTCCATGCATCCACCACGGGGTCATGACCGGTAACGACACCGTGGTGGATGCCCGAACGCTGAGGTAGATGCCGAACACGGTGGTAGATGCCCGAGCGCGGCGGTGGATGCCCGAACACCGTGGTGGATACCCGAACACCGAGTTACAAGCGCGCCCGCGCGTCGCCGCACGGCACCGCGACGATCTCCACCGCGCATGTAACTCGGTGTCCATGCATCCACCAGGGGGTCATGACCGGTAACGACACCGTGGCGGATGCCCGAACGCTGCGGTAGATGCCGAACACGGTGGTAGATGCCCGAACGCCATGGTGGATACCCGAACACCGAGTTACAAATGCGGCCGGGCACCGCCGTACTGCACCAGGACGGCCCGTCGGGCCCGCCCCGAACCGCACCCCCGGATGCGTGTTACGCCGGCGCTCTCAGCCGGAATCGCCCCGCCGCAGCTCAGCACCGCCGGTCTCGAGCAGCGCGACACACTCCACGTGATGGGTCATCGGGAACAGGTCGAAGGCCCGCAGCGTCCGCAGCCGATAGCCATGCTCGCCGAAGATGGCGACGTCCCGGGCGAGCGCGGCGGGGTCGCAGGCGACGTAGGCGATCGCGCGGGGACGGCGGCGGACGATCTCTTCGACGACGGCGCGCTTGGCGCCCACCCGCGGCGGGTCGAGGACGACGAGGTCGGCGGTGTCCCACTCCGGCGGGAGCCCGCCGGCCAGGACGGCGGCGACGTCGCCGGCACGCGCCAGCACGCCGGGGACGTTGCGCTCGGACAGCCGGGAGGCCTCGGGGTCGCCTTCGACGGCGGCCACCCGGCCACCCGGCCCCACCGCGTCGGCGAGGAAGCGGCTGAAGAGGCCGACGCCGGCGTAGAGGTCGATGGCCGACTCCCCCGGCTGCGGCTCCAGCGCCTCGAGGACGGCCTCGACCAGGGTCTCCGGGGCGCCGGGGTGGACCTGCCAGAAGCCGCCGTCGGCGACCTCGAAGCCCCGCCCCCGCACCTCGTACGACGGCCCGGTGGGCGCCTCGAGCAGGCACTCGTCGACGGGCAGCACGTCGTGGGAGCGGTGCTTGCGCATCCCGCGGCCCCCGCCCCGCAGCTCGACGTACCGCTGGCGGGTGCGCCAACGCAGCCCGTCGACGTCGCCCGGCACGGCCTCGACGGTGACGTCGACGTCGAGCTTGGCGACCCGGCGCAGCTGCTCGGCGACGACCGCGGCCTTGAGGTCGCGCTGCGCGTCGAGTGCGACATGCTGGAAGTCGCAGCCGCCGCAGAGCCCGGGGCCGGCGTACCGGCACGGGGCGGCCACCCGGTCCGGGGAGGCGGTGAGGATCTCGATCGCGTCACCGCGCCAGAACTTGTCGCCCTCGGTGCCCTCGGTGAGCTCGACGAGGACCTTCTCGCCGGGCAGCGCGTGGCGCACGAAGATCACGCGGTCGTCGGCGCGGGCGACGAAGTGGCCGCCGTGCGCGACCGGTCCGACCTCGACCTCGAACCGGCGTCCGACCACGGACGCGCCGCGCGGCTTGCGGGTGCGGGTGTGGCGCCTCACGAGCGCGGGACCTGGCGGTCGCGGTCCTGGGCGACCCGGCCGCGGCGCAGGTCGCCGGGCCGCACCCGGTGCTCCTCGCGCTCCTCGCGCTCGAGCGCGATCCCCGACGACCGCAGCTGGTAGGGCACCGACGTCACCATCACGCCGGGCGTGAACAGCAGTCGGCCCTTGAGCCGCAGGGCGGTCTGGTTGTGCAGGAACTGCTCCCACCAGCGGCCCACGACGTACTCGGGGATGTAGACGGCGACGACGCCGCGCGGGTTGGCCCGCCGGATCGCCGTGGCGTACTCGACGATCGGCTTGACCACCTCGCGGTACGGCGAGTGCAGCACCTTGAGCGGGATGCCGGTGTTGCGGTCGTCCCACTCCTCCAGCAGCCGCGCGGTCTCCTTCTCGTCGACCGACACGTAGACGCCCTCGAGCGAGTTGGGCCGGGTCGCCTTGGCGAACGCCAGCGCGCGCAGCGTCGGCTTGTGGAGCTTGGAGACGAGCACGATCGCGTGGACGCGGGTCGGCAGCGCCTTGTCGGTCTCGTCGGCGGCGAGCTCGCGCTCCACGTTGTCGTAGTGGCCCTTGATGCCCTTCATCACCGCGAAGAAGAAGCCCATCGCGAGGACCGTGATCCACGCGCCGGCGAGGAACTTCGTCAGCAGGACGACGACGAGCACGACCGCGGTGAACGACAGGCCGATCGCGTTGATCGTCCGCGAGCGGTAGATCTTGCGCCGCACCGCCGAGTCGCGCTCGGTCTCCAGGGCCCGGGTCCAGTGCCGGATCATGCCGAGCTGGCTGAGGTTGAAGGAGACGAAGACGCCGACGATGTAGAGCTGGATCAGCTTGGTGGTCTCGGCGTCGAAGGCCACGATCAGGATGATCGCCATCAGCGCGAGGAAGACGATGCCGTTGCTGTAGGCGAGCCGGTCGCCGCGGGCGCCGAGGGCGCGGGGCGCGAGGCCGTCCTTGGCGAGGATCGAGCCGAGCACCGGGAAGCCGTTGAAGGCGGTGTTGGCGGCGAGCACCAGGATGATGCCGGTGACCGTCACGACGAAGTAGAAGCCGGGGCTGAAGTTGTGGAAGACCGCCTCGGCGATCTGGGCGATCACCGCGTGCTGGTCGTAGCCGGCCGGCACCGGGGCGCCGTTCATGGTGAGCCGGCTCAGCTCGTGCGGGTCGACGTAGCGCAGCCCGATCTGCTTGGCGAGCACGATGACGCTGATCATCATGGTCACCGCGATCAGGCCGAGCAGGAGCAGCGTGGTCGCGGCGTTCTTGCTCTTCGGCCGCTTGAACGCGGGGACGCCGTTGGAGATCGCCTCGACACCGGTCAGCGCCGCACAGCCCGACGAGAACGCCCGCGCCAGCAGCACGATCAGCCCGAACGTCGACAGCGGCTCCTCCCACCCGGGGCGCGGGGTGATGTCGAGCCCGGCGCTCTCGGCCTGGGGCAGCGAGCCGCCCAGCGCCTGGAGCAGGCCGTAGGCGCACATGCCGAGGATCGCGAACATGAAGAGGTACGTCGGGATCGCGAAGAAGGTGCCCGACTCGCGGATGCCGCGCAGGTTCATCGCCATCAGCACCAGCACCAGGATCACGGCGATGAGCGCCTCATGATCCTGGAAGGCCGGTATCGCCGCCGATGCGTAGTTGGCGCCCGACGAGATCGACACCGCGACGGTGAGGACGTAGTCGACGAGCAGCGCGCTGGCGACGGTGATGCCCGCCGTACGGCCGAGGTTGACGGTGGCCACCTCGTAGTCGCCGCCGCCCGACGGATAGGCGTGCACCGTCTGCCGGTAGGACATGATCACGGCCGTCATCACGATGGCGACGGCGATGCCGATCTTCCACGACCAGATGTACTGGGACGCGCCCGCGATGGCCAGCATGATGAAGATCTCGTCCGGGGCGTAGGCCACCGACGAGAGCGCGTCGCTGGCGAACACCGGCAGCGCGATCCGCTTGGGAAGCAGCGTCTCCCCGAGCTGTGCACTGCGCAGCTTGCGCCCGAGCAGGATGCGCTTCGATACGTCACCGACACCCACGAGCGACAACGGTAGGGCATCGCCCCCGGCTTCACCGCGTCCGCTCGGTCGTGGGTTCACTCGGGTGACCGTTCGGGGCGCGACTGCTATAGCGTTCTCACGTGCATGTCGTGATCATGGGCTGCGGCCGCGTCGGCTCGACGCTCGCGCGGAGTCTCGAGGACCGCAACCACACCGTGTCGATCATCGACACCGAGCCGGACGCCTTCCGGCGGCTCGGTCCGGGCTTCAACGGTGACAAGATCCCCGGCATGGGCTTCGACCAGGAGGTCCTGGAGAAGGCCGGCATCCGCCGCGCCGACGCCTTCGCCGCCGTCTCGAGCGGTGACAACTCCAACATCATCGCCGCGCGCGTGGCCCGCGAGACCTTCGGGATCCAGCAGGTCGTCGCCCGGATCTACGACCCGGGCCGCGCCGAGGTCTACCAGCGGCTCGGCATCACCACGGTCGCGACCGTGCGCTGGACCGCCGACCAGGTGCTGCGGCGGATCCTGCCGGCCGGCGCCGAGCCCGACTTCCGCGACCCCTCCGGCACCATCCGGGTCGACCACATCCCCACCCCCGAGGTGTGGGTGGGCGCCCGGGTCGGCCAGCTGCAGGAGCAGGCGCGCTGCCGGGTGGCGTGGATCGACCGGCTCGGCGAGGGCATGCTGCCCGACCGCGAGAGCGTCATCCAGGAGGGCGACATGCTCCACCTGGTCACCCGTGAGGAACACGCCGACCAGGCGTACGAGGTGCTCGGGCGCGGTCCCGAGCACGAGGGCTGAGGAGGACGACGATGCGCGTCGCAATCGCCGGAGCAGGCGCCGTCGGGCGCTCCATCGCCCGTGAGCTCATCGAGAACGGGCACGAGGTGCTCCTCATCGACAAGTCCCCCGCGTCGATCCGCCCCGAGCGGGTCCCGGACGCCGAGTGGCTGCTCGCCGACTCGTGCGAGCTGTCGTCCCTGGAGGAGGCGCGGCTCGACAAGTGCGACGTCGTCATCGCCGCCACCGGCGACGACAAGGCCAACCTGGTGACCTCGCTGCTGGCCAAGACCGAGTTCGGCGTCCCGCGCACGGTCGGCCGGGTCAACCACCCCAACAACGAGTGGCTGTTCACCGAGGCCTGGGGCGTCGACGTCAACGTGTCGACCCCGCGGATCATGTCCGCGCTGGTCGAGGAGGCGGTGACGGTCGGCGACCTGGTGCGGCTGTTCACCTTCCGCCAGGGCAACGCCAACCTGGTCGAGATGACGCTGCCCGCCGACTCGCCGTACGTCGGCAAGGAGTCGGGGCTCATCCCCCTGCCCGAGAACTGCGCGCTGGTCAGCATCCTGCGCGACAGCCAGGTCTACGCGCCGACGCCGGAGCAGCCGGTCGAGTCGGGCGACGAGCTGCTGTTCGTCGTCCCGGCCGAGGCCGAGGACGAGCTCGAGCGGCTGCTCGCGCCGGGCTCGCACCCCTGACCCTCACGGGCAGCGCGCAGCCGTCGCTCGCCGGCGGCTACGCGGGACGTGTCTCCAGCGGGGTCGCGTTGCGCGCCAGCAGCCAGATCATCCCCGACCACGAGGCGATCCGCAGCGCCCAGCCGAGGCCGGTGCGCAGGATCAGGATGAGGACGACGGCCTGGTCGGCGTCCATCGTGCCCTGGTGGCCGAGCAGCCAGACCGGTCCCTGCAGCAGGACGCCGACGGCGCCGGGCAGCAGCATCACCCAGGTCAGCCGGTTGCAGAGCCGGACGATCTGCCGGTCGTCGTGCCAGGCGGTCGGGTCGCCGGTGACGCTGCCGAGCATGAAGCCGAGCATCGGCCAGCCCGCCAGGCAGGACGCGCCGAGGACGACGGTGTAGCCGAGGCTGATCAGGATGCCGGGCAGGAAGAAGGCCAGCGCCTGGTCGGACTCGGAGCCACCGGAGCTCTCGGCCCACCGCACGAACACCCAGCCGATGCCGATGCCGAAGATCGCGTTGAGCACGAACTGGGTGCTGCCGCGCTGGACGACGCGCAGCAGCAGCGCGGCGCCGGCGACCACCAGGCTCGCGACCAGGGCCCACTGCAGCTCCTTGGTCGTCAGCCACAGCAGGGTGAAGACGATGCCGGGGACCGCCGCCTCGGCCATGCCGCGCCGGCCGCCGAGGGCGGTCGCCAGCTGGCGTCGCACCAGCGCCTCCACGGTGTCGACGCCGAGATGGGCGTGGGCGGGAGCGGCGGCAGGGGTGATGTCGTCGGCGGGGTCTTCGGTGCTCACAGCAGCTCGTAGCGAGGGTTGTAGAGGATGCGGGAGTCGTCGGTGCGGCCGAGCCGGCCGGTGACCTCGATCGAGCGGCCCGGGCCGATGCCGGCGATGCGCCGGCGGCCGAGCCAGATCACGGTGACCACGCCGGTGCCGTCGTACAGCTCGGCCTCGAGGGCGGGGACGCCGCCGCGCGGGCGCAGCGTGACGGTGCGCAGCGAGCCGCGCAGGGTGACCTTCTCGCGGTCGGGGGCCTCGTCGATGCTGACGACGCCCTTCCCACTGAAGGTCTTGCGCAGATCGCGCGCCTCGGCCTCGTCGGGATTGGCCCACTTGCTGATGGTGCGCCGCAGCCGGCTCTTGGTACCCATGGCTAGCTCGCGTTGACGGCCTTGGGCTCGGCGCCTTCGGGCAGGGTCAGCGGCAGCTGCTCGCCCACCGGCATCGCGTGGGCGCCGCGGCGGACCACGACCTGGGCGATCGCGGCCTCCCACTCCGCGGCCGCATCGGGCTCGCGGGCGGGCTCGCCGAGGAAGGTGGCGCGCAGCAGCCAGCGGGGGCCGTTGACGCCGATGACGCGGGAGATCTGGGTGCCGGTGGCGCCGTCGGCGCGGGTCATCCGCACCTCGCAGACGAGCTCGGTGCCGAAGCGGCCCTCGCGCTCGGTGGCGGTGCCGCCGCGGCGGGCGGCGTCGGCGGCGATCTGGGGCCGGATCTCGCTCCAGAGGTCGCCGTGGCGGGGCGCGGCGAACGCGCGCAGCTCGAGGGCGCCCTCGTCGGTGGCCAGCAGCACCGCGCGGACCTCGCCCGTCTGCTCGTCGACCTGCACGCGCAACTCACGGTCGGCCAGCGGCGCGACCAGCAGCGAGCCGAGGTCGAGCCGGGCCACCCCGTCGTCGGGGAGGTCGTCGACGTCGTAGGGACCGTCGAAGACGCCGTCGGCCGTCGCGTCGGTGGTCTCGCCGGTCTCGTCGGCGGCCGGGGCGTCGGTGGTCTCGTCGACCTCGATCCCGTCCGCGTCGGCAGCCTTGCGCCGCAGCCTCACTGTGTCCTCCTCATCGGCCGAGGCCTCCGGTCGCGAAGCCTCCAGTAGAACCGTAGCCGCCACTGCCACGAACGCTGTCAGGAAGGGCGTCGACCGCCACGAACCGCGCACGCTCGACGCGCTGGACGACGAGCTGCGCCATCCGGTCGCCGCGCCGCAGGCTGATCGGCTCGAACGGGTCGTGGTTGATCAGCAGCACCTTGATCTCGCCACGGTAGCCCGCGTCGACGGTGCCGGGGGTGTTGACGATCGAGAGCCCGTGCTTGGCCGCCAGGCCCGAGCGCGGGTGGATGAGCGCGACGTATCCCTCGGGCAGCGCGATCGCGATCCCGGTCGGGATGAGCGCCCGCTCCCCCGGCTTGAGGGTCACGTCGACACCGGCCACGAGGTCGGCGCCGGCGTCGCCCGGGTGGGCGTAGGCGGGCATCGGCAGCTCGGGGTCGAGCCGCTGGACGGAGATCACGAGATCGTCGGGCACGGGGGCACCCTAACCACCCCTCGCGACGGATGCCCGATCAACGGATGGGATCATCTCTCCGTGAGCGAGAGCGCGGGGACCGTCTACCAGGAGCGCCTGCGCGTCCCGCTGCGCTGGTGGGCCCAGGGCACCATGCTCGTCGCCACCACCTGGCTGGTCCTGATCGTCGCGCTCGCCGAGAAGGCCCCGTGGCTGGCGTGGACGGTCACCGGCCTGGCCGTGCTCGGCCTCGCCGCCGCCCTCCGCTCGTACGGCGGCGCGCGGATCGTCGTCGCCGACGGCTGGCTGCACGCCGGCCGCGCCCGGATCGAGGCGACCTACGTCGGCACCGCGGAGGCCCTCGACGCCGAGCAGACCCGCCGGGTCTCCGGCCCCGAGGCCGACGCCCGGGCCTACCTGCTGCTGCGGCCCTACCTCAAGCGGTCGGTCAAGGTCGAGATCGTCGACCCGGCCGATCCGGCGCCGTACTGGCTGGTGAGCTCGCGGCACCCGCGGGCCCTGGCCGGCGCGATCAACGACCTCCACCACTCCGTCGGCAGCGGGGCCCGGGAGCCGGGCCGATAGGCTCGGCCTCATGGCAAACGACAGCTCCAAGGTCTGGTCGGCGTTCTCCCTGGTGGCCGCGCTCGGCGCGGCGGCCGTGGCCAAGAAGGGCCTCGACACCGGCTGGCGGGCCGCCACCGGCAAGCAGCCCCCGGCCAACCCCGCCGACCCCGACGTCGACGTCTGGGAGGCGGTCGCGTGGGCCGCGGCGAGCGGCACCCTGGTCGCGCTCGCGAAGATGCTGGCGCAGCGCCGGGCCGCGGGCTACTACCTCAAGTCGACGGGCCAGCTGCCGCCCGGGCTGCGCAAGGGCGACGCCTGACGGAGCGACCCCGGCTGCCCGCCGGGCAGCAACGGGCAGCAACGGGCAGACAGAGGAAACGG
>NZ_BAABAC010000006.1:154108-173715 GCF_039537225.1 Nocardioides ginsengisoli | reverse complement strand
CAGTCCTTGCAGATCATCTTGTCCGCGTCCGCCAGCTGGCTTCGGTGGTGGACCAGGAAGCAGCTCATGCAGGTGAACTCGTCGTCCTGCTTGGGCTTCACCTCGACGGCGAGCTCCTCGTGCGAGAGGTCCGCGCCGGGCAGCTCGAAGGCCTCTGCGGCCTCGGTCTCGTCCTCGTCGACCTTGCCGGAGTTCTTGTCGTGGCGGCGCGCCTTGAGCTCTTCGATGCTCTCCTCGGACTGCTCGTCCTCGTTCTTGCGCGGTGCGTCGTAGTCAGTCGCCATGACGTGTGTGCTCTCTCCCCTTCGGCTGGCCACCCGACCGCTTCAGCGAGCGGATCGGCGCGGCAGATTGTGCACCATCTGGCCCAGGAGTCAATACCCGGGTGGATGCGACCCGCCAGAACAGCACCGGGACCGCGGCTATTCCCGCAGGAACCCCGCCATTCTGACGGCCTGTTCAAGGGCTTCGAATCCGTGATCCGGACCACATACCACCGCCTCCGCTCCGGCCGCCCCGACGGTCACCAGGACCCGCGCCCCGGCCAGCCGGGCGATCAGCCCGCCGGCGGCGTGGTCCCAGAGGTGGACGCCCTCCTCGACATACCCGTCGAGCGCGCCCTCAGCCACCCGGCACAGGTCCAGGGCGCACGAGCCGGTACGACGCAGGTCGCGGATCTCGGGCAGCAGCCGGGCCGCCGCCGCGGCCTGCACCTCGCGCACCGGGCGGGTGTAGTGGAAGCCGGTGGCGATCAGCCGGTGGGCCAGCGGCGCCGGACCCCGTACGGCGACCGGCCGGCCGTCGCGGGTCGCCCCGCCGCCCTGGTGGCCGGCGTAGAGCACGTCCTTGGCGACGTCCATGACGACGCCGGCGACGACCTCGCCGGCGACCTCGGCGGCGATCGAGACGGCGTACTCGGGGATGCCGTAGAGGAAGTTCACCGTCCCGTCGATCGGGTCGACGATCCAGCGCACTCCTGAGCTGCCGACGATGTCGTCGCCCTCCTCGCCGAGGAAGGAGTCGTCGGGGCGGGCGGCGAGGATCAGCCGGCGGATCAACTCCTCGCTGGCCCGGTCGGCGGCGGTGACGACGTCGACCTCGCTCGACTTGGTCGCCGCGACCGAGACGCCCTGGGCCGCGTGCTCGCGCACCAGGTCGGCGGCGCGCCGGGCGACCTCCTCGGCGAGGACCCGCAGCGCGACCGGCTCGGTCATGCCCGGTCGCCCAGGCAGCAGCCGGCCGGGCAGGAGTCGCACGGGCCGGGCGTGCCGGCCCGCTCGGCGGCGGCCCGCTCCAGGATCAGCTCGCGGACTCCCGCCACGAACGCGGGGTGGGTGCCGGCCGAGGCTGCGCGCCGGGCCGGGATGCCGAGCCGCTCGGCGGTCGCCAGCGCCTCGGTGTCGAGGTCGTAGACGACCTCCATGTGGTCGGACACGAAGCCGACCGGGATCAGCACCACGGCCGCCACGCCCTCGCCGGCGAGCTCCTCGAGCCGGTCGTTGACGTCGGGCTCCAGCCACGGCGTGTGCGGCGAGCCCGAGCGCGAGCAGTAGACCAGCTCGTGCGCGCGGGTGACGCCGGTCGCGGCGGCGACCTGGTCGGCGACGATGCCGGCGACCTCGAGGTGCTGGGCGACGTAGGCGCCGCCGGTGGGACCGCTCGCGTCGGCCATCGTGGTGGGGATCGAGTGGGTGACGAAGACCAGACGCGCGCCGTCGCGGACGTCGTCCGGCAGGTCGGCCAGGGCGGTCAGGACACCGTCGACGTTGGCGGCGACGAAGCCGGGGTGGTCGTAGTAGGCCCGGATCTTGTCGAGCCGCGGCGCGGTCAGCCCCTCCGGGACGGCGGCGACGGCGGCCTCGAGGTTGTCGAGGTACTGCCGGCAGCTCGACCACGACGAGTACGCCGAGGTGACCAGGCACAGCGCCCGTCGTACGCCGTCGGCGGCCATCTGCTCGACCGTGTCGGCCAGGTAGGGCGCCCAGTTGCGGTTGCCCCAGTAGATCGGCAGGTCGATGTCGTGGGCGGCGAGCTCCTGCTCGACCGCGGCGATGAGCGCCTGGTTCTGGTCGTTGATCGGCGAGCGGCCGCCGAACAGGAAGTAGTGCTCCCCCACCACTTCGAGGCGCTCGCGCGGAATGCCCCGCCCGCGGGTCACGTTCTCGAGGAACGGCACGACGTCCTCCGGCTTCTCGGGCCCCCCGAAGGACACGAGCAGCAGGGCGTCGTAGGGGTCGGCGGGGTTGGGGTTCTGGTCCGGATTCGGCACGGCCCCATCGTAGGGAGGACGATGAGCGCGAGATGTTGCAGACCTATCGCCAGATCTTCACCCCCGCGACCGCCCTGTTCAGCCTGACCGGTCTGGTCGCCCGCCTGCCCATCTCGATGGTGGGTCTCGGCATCGTGCTGCTGGCCGAGCACGAGACCGGCTCCTACGGCTTCGCCGGCTCGGTGTCCGCGGTCGCGCTGATCGCCAACGCCTGCTTCGCGATCGTCCAGGGCCGGCTGCTCGACCGGCACGGTCAGGGCCGGGTGCTTCCCGTCGCGATCACGCTGTGGGGCATCGGGCTGTCCCTGGCGATGGGCTCGCTGGCGTGGGACTGGCCGACCTGGACGACGTACGCGTTCGCGGTGGTCGCGGGCGCCTCGCTGCCGTCGGTCGGCACCTGCGTCCGGGCCCGCTGGTCGCGCACCCTCGCCGACCAGCCGACGCGGCTGCACACCGCGTTCTCGTTCGAGGCGGTCGCAGACGAGACGGTCTTCCTGGTCGGCCCGATCACGGTGACCATGCTCGCCACCAGCGTCGCTCCGGCCGCCGGGCTGTGGGCGGCTCTGGCCGCCGGCCTGATCGGCACCTACGCGTTCGCCGCGCAGCGCGGCACCGAGCCGCCGGCCCATCCCCGCGAGCGGACCCGGACTGCCCGGCCGCCGATGCCGTGGGCCGCGATCGGCCCGCTGGCCGTCGTCGGCACCGCGCTCGGCATCGTCTTCGGCGCCGCCGAGGTGGCGACCGTCGCCTTCGCCGACGCCGAGGGCCACAAGGCGCTGTCCGGCGTCCTCCTCGGCATCTGGGCGCTCGGCAGCCTGCTCGCCGGCGCCGTATCCGGCGCCATCACCTGGCGCCGCGGCCCCCTGTACCGGCTGCGGATCGGCGGCATCGGCATGGTCGTCGCGACCGCCCCGCTCTTCCTGGTCCCGAACCTCGCGGTCATGGCGCCGGTGCTGCTGCTCAGCGGCATGGCGATCTCCCCCACGCTCATCGCCGGCATGTCGCTGGCGGAGCAGGTGCTGCCGCCGGCCCGGCTCACCGAGGGCATGGCGTTCTTCCAGACCGGCCTCGGCGTCGGGCTCGCCCCGGGCGCGGCCGTCGCAGGCGTCGTGATCGACCACGTGAGCGCGCCAGCGGCCTACCTGGTCTGCCTCGCCGGAGGTCTGCTCTGCCTCACCGGCGCGCTGCTGGTCAGGGTGGCGGCCGGCCCGGATACGGTGCGGTCCCATGAGCACACCGCCGCCGAGCACCTGGCGTAACTGGTCCGGCCTCGAGACCGCGGCCGGGCTCGAGGTGGTGCAGCCCGCGGACGCCGCCGAGGTCGCCGCGATCGTGACCGCCGCCCGGGCCGCGGGACGGACGGTCAAGAGCGCGGGCACCGGCCACAGCTTCACCGGCATCGCCACGCCGCACGACGTCCACCTGCGCCCGGAGCGGATGCGCGGAATCGTCGCCGTCGACCGCGACACGATGACCGTGACTGCGCTCGCCGGCACCCAGCTCAAGGTGTTCAACGCCGAGCTCGCGAATCTCGGGCTCAGCCTGCACAACATGGGCGACATCGCCGAGCAGACGCTCGCCGGCGCGATCTCGACCGGCACCCACGGCACCGGCGGCCGCGCCGCCGGGCTGGCCGCCCAGGTCGTCGGCCTCGAGCTGGTGACCGGCACCGGCGAGGTCGTCCGGGCCACCGCGACCGAGAACGCCGACATCCTCGACCTGGCCCGCGTCGGCCTCGGGGCGCTCGGCGTCCTGGTCACCATCACCTTCACGGTCGAGCCGCTGTTCCTGCTGCGCGCCGAGGAGCGGCCCATGTCGTGGGCCGACGCGATGGCCTCCTTCGACGACCTCACCGCCGCGCACGACCACGTCGACATGTACTGGTTCCCGCACTCCGACCGGATGCTCACCAAGCGCAACACCCGCGTCGGCACCGACCTCGCGGCCGCCGCGCCGCTCCCCCGGTGGCGCGGCTGGCTCGACGACGACCTGCTGTCCAACACGGTCTTCGGCGCGCAGACCGCCGCGCTCAACCTGGTGCCGCGAGCGATCCCGGCCGCCAACCGGTTCGCGTCGCGGCTCCTCGGCCCGCGCACCTACACCGACATCGCGCACCGGGTCTTCACGACCGAGCGCCGGGTGGTCTTCCGCGAGATGGAGTACGCCGTCCCGCGCGAGGTCGGCCTCGACGTGCTGCGCGCGTGCCGCACCGCCTTCGAGCGCTCCGGGCTGACCGTCTCGTTCCCGGTGGAGATCCGCGTGGCGCCGAGCGACGACGTGCCGCTCTCGACGTCCTACGGGCGCGACTCGTTCTACCTGGCCTTCCACACGCACCGCCGGGCCGACCACACGGCGTACTTCGCGGTGATGGAGCCCATCATGCGCGCCCACGAGGGCCGGCCCCACTGGGGCAAGCTGCACACGCTGGGGCTGGCCGACGTCGCCGAGCTCTACCCGCGGCTCCCCGACGTCCGCGCGCTGCGCGACCGGCTCGACCCCGACCGGGTGTTCGCCAACGCCTACCTGGAGCGGGTGCTCGGTGGCTGAGAGCACGCGTCCGGCCTGCCCTTGCGGCTCGGGGCTGACCTACGACGACTGCTGCCGCCGCTTCCATCGCGCCCCCGGCACCGCGCCGACCGCCGAGGAGCTGATGCGCTCGCGGTACTCGGCGTTCGTGAAGGGCCTGGCGTCGTACCTGCTGCACACCTGGCACCCCGCCACCCGGCCGCCGTCGCTCGACCTCGACGACCGGGTGCGGTGGACCGGGCTGGAGATCGTCGCCGTCCAGGACGGCGGCGAGGGCGACCGCCGCGGCGTCGTCGAGTTCCGTGCGCACCACACCGTCGACGGCGTCCCCGGGATGCTGCACGAGGTGAGCCGGTTCCGGCGGCAGGGCGAGATGTGGACCTACGTCCGCGGCAAGGCCCGCTGGTCGAGCGAGTGACCCGTCCCGCGCCGATCATTGTCGACAAATGTTCGGCACACGCGGAGTGGGGTCCCGCTCCGCGCACCGGCCGGGCGTAGGCTCGGGCGGACAGGCAAGCACCAGGCAGACGACCCGAGGGAATGATGACGGACACGGCGGACCAGGGCGGCAGCGACCGCCCCGTGCGCCTCACCCTCGCCACGGACGGCAGCGATCGCCGCCGCCTCCTGCTGGTGGACGACCAGGGCGGGGAGTTCACCCTCGACATCTCGCCCGAGCTCCGCGCCGCCGTGCGCGGCGACGCGCCGCGTCGATTGGAGACCAAGATGAGCAGCAGCATCCGTCCCCGCGAGATCCAGACGCGGATCCGTGCCGGCGAGTCCGCGGAGGCGGTCGCCGAGGCGGCCGGCACCACGGTGGACGCGATCATGCCGTACGTCGCGCCGGTCCTCGCCGAGCGCGAGCACATCGCCGGCCGCGCCCAGAAGGCCTCCGTCCGCCGGACGCCCGGCGAGGGCGGCGGCGCCGCGCAGAGTCGCGTCCTCGGCGACGCGGTCGCCGCCCACCTGCGCGGACGGGGCGCCGACCCCGAGGCCGTGGCCTGGGACGCCTACCGCCGCGACACCGGCCGCTGGGTGCTCACCGGCACCTTCGAGACCGGCGAGCGCGGCGGCGTCGCACGGTTCACCTTCGACGCCCCCGGCAACTACGTGCTCTCCGACAACGACGACGCCCGCTGGCTGATCGGCGACGTGCTGCCCGAGGCCGCCCCGGCCGCCCGCGACGACCTCCAGCAGGTCCGCGAGCGCCGGCTGGCCGCCGTACCGGCCGAGGAGCTGCCGCTCGGCGGCGACGTCGACCAGCTGCCGCTCGGCGACATCGACCAGGCGCTCGACCTGGTCGCCGGGTCTCCCGCGGAGTCCCCGGCGCCCGCGCCGGAGGTGGCGGCCGAGACGGCCGCCGAGCAGCCCGCCGAGGCCCCAGCCGTCGACGAGCCGATCCGGGCGACCGCCGACGAGCCCAAGGAGGACGCCCGTCACCGGCGTCCGGTGCAGAAGAAGCGCGGCCGCGCGTCGGTGCCGAGCTGGGACGAGATCATGTTCGGCGGCGGCGACCAGTAGGCCGCGCCCCGGTCCGGCAAGCCGTCTAGCCCACGTGCCGTGTCACCGAACTCTCCAGTAACAAGTCGCCCGCAAGGGGCGCGCGGGACCCGTCGTACGGCGTAGGTTTCGCGCATGGCCTACTTCGTGACCGGCGCCACGGGTTTCATCGGGCGCCATCTCATCGCTGAGCTCGTCGACCACCGGGACGGTCCGGTCTTCGTGCTCGTGCGAGCGTCCTCGCTCCCGCGCATGGAGGCTCTGATCCGTCAGTGGGGATCCGACCGGGTGCAGCCCGTCATCGGTGACCTCTCCCAGCCGAGTCTCGGCGTCGACCCGGCGTGGATCGCCGAGCACGCCGGCTCGATCGACCACTTCTTCCATCTCGCCGCGATCTACGACATCACCGCCGACGACGCGACCAACGACGCGATGAACATCGACGGCACCCGCAACGCCCTGGCCCTGGCCGAGGAGCTGCGGGCCGGGGTGTTCCACCAGGTCTCCTCCGTCGCGGCGGCCGGCGACTATCACGGGCGCTTCACCGAGGCGATGTTCGAGGAGGGGCAGCCGCTGCCCTCGCCGTACCACCGGACGAAGTACGAGTCGGAGAAGATCGTCCGCGACGAGTCGTCGATCCCGTGGCGGGTCTACCGTCCGGCGATCGTGGTCGGTCACTCCGAGACCGGCGCGATGGACAAGATCGACGGCCCCTACTACTTCTTCCCGGTCATCAAGCGGCTGCGCGACGCGCTGCCGGCCTGGCTGCCGCTGGTCGGGCTCGACCTCGGCGACACCAACCTGGTGCCCGTCGACTACGTCGCCAAGGCGATGGACCACCTGGCCCACGTCCCCGGGCACGACGGCGAGGCCTTCCACCTGGTCAACCCCGAGCCGCAGCCGGTGATCGAGATGATCAACGCCTTCTGCGCGGCCGCGGGCGCGCCCCGCTTCGCGACCCCGGTCGACCGGGCGATCACGACCGCGGGTCCGCTGTCGCTGATCCCCCGCGCGCTGCGGCCGATCAACGTGATGAACGCCGTCGTCCGCTCGGCGCCGGCGCAGCTGGTGCTCGACCAGACCGTCGGCCGCCTCGGCATCCCCGCCGAGGTGCTCGCCCACACGTCCTTCCCGTCGGTCTTCGACTCGCGCGCCACCGAGAAGGCCCTGGCCGGCTCAGGGCTGAGCGTGCCGCCGCTGGAGACCTACGTCCGGGCGCTGTGGTCGTACTGGGAGGAGAATCTCGACGACGCCACCGGCCGCGACGGCAAGGCGGTCGCCGCGCTCAAGGACAAGTACGTCGTCATCACCGGCGCCTCCTCCGGCATCGGCCAGGTCGTCGCGCTCAAGGTCGCGCAGGCCGGCGGCATCCCGGTCCTCGTCGCCCGCGGCAAGGAGAAGCTCGAGGCGACCCGCGACATCATCGAGCTCCGCGGCGGCCGTGCCGAGGTGTTCCCGTGCGACCTGTCCGACCTCGAGGCGATCGACCGGCTGTGCGAGCAGCTGTCGACCGAGCTGCCGAGCGTCGACTACGTCATCAACAACGCCGGGCGCTCGATCCGCCGCTCGCTGAAGCTCTCCCAGGACCGCTTCCACGACTTCGAGCGGACCATGCAGCTCAACTACTTCGGCGCGATCCGGCTGGTCATGGGCCTGATGCCCAAGCTGCACGACCAGCGCTCGGGGCACATCGTCAACATCTCCTCGATCGGCGTGCAGACCAACCCGCCGCGCTTCTCGGCGTACGTCGCCTCGAAGGCGGCGCTCGACGCCTGGAGCAATGTCGTCTCGTCCGAGGTCGTCGGCCACGGGATCACGTTCACCAACGTCCACATGCCGCTGGTGCGGACGCCGATGATCGCCCCGACCAAGATCTACGACAAGTTCCCCACGATCTCGCCCGCCCAGGCGGCCGACGTGGTGATCAAGGCGATGGTCGACAAGCCGCACGAGATCAACACCGCCCTCGGCACCGCCGGCGAGCTGGCCCACACGATCGCGCCGCGGACCGCCTTCCGCGTCCTCAATCTGGCCTACCAGGTGTTCCCGGACTCGGCCGCCGCGAAGGGCCAGAAGCCCGCCTCGGCCGCCGCGGCCGCCGCCGAGGAGGCGCCTGCCTCGAACCGCCGGGAGACCGAGCAGATGCTGCTCGCCCAGCTGTTCCGGGGCGTGCACTGGTGACCTCGCGCTAGCTCGTCTCGACCGGGCGGCTGGGGTCGGCGACCCACTCACTCCAGCTGCCCGGGTAGAGCGCTGCCCGGACTCCGGCGAGCTCGAGCGCCAGGACGTCGTGCGCCGCGGTCACGCCCGACCCGCAGTAGACGGCCACGTCGGCGTCCGCCGTCGCCCCGACCTCCGCATAGGTCGCGGCCAGCTCGTGCGGGCTCCTGAAGTGACCGTGCTCGTCGAGATTGCGACTCGTCGGGACGTTGACCGCACCGGGGATGTGCCCCGCCACCGGGTCGATCGGCTCGACCTCGCCGCGGTAGCGCTCGCTTGCTCGGGCGTCGACGACGACACCCGCGGCGTCGACCGTGGTCGCGTCGACGGCCGGCATCGCGCCGGGGCGGGCGCTGAAGGTGCCCGCGTCCGTGGCTGCGTCGGCGCCGGTCGCGATCGAGCCGCCGGCCGCCTGCCAGGCCGCCCAGCCGCCGTCCAGGACCCGGACGTCGCCGTGCCCGTGGAACCTCAGCAGCCACCAGGCGCGGGCGGCCGCGTGGCCGGACCAGTCGTCGTAGACGACCACGGGGAGCTCGTCCCGGACCCCGGCCCTGCGCATCGCCGCCTCGAACTCCGCCACGTCGGGCAGCGGATGCCGCCCGCGCCTGCCGTCGCCGACCGGCGCGGCCAGCTCGGCGTCGAGGTCGACGTACGTGGCGCCGGGGATGTGGCCGGCCGCGTACTCCTCCTGCCCTGGCGGGCCGCCCATCCGGTAGCGGACGTCGAGGATCGTCACGGTGCCCGGCAGCTGCGCGCCCAGCTCGTCGACGGTGATCAGTCCGGATCTCGTCATGGCGTCAGCCTAGGAGGGGCCTGTGGAGGAGCCCGACGCGACCGCGCCGGATCGGGCAGGCTCGGCGCCATGCCGACCTCGCCCGGGATCCAGGAGCCCGTCCCCGCCCTGCTCCAGCGGGTCCTGCGCCGCGTGGTCGTCGACCATGCCGCCGAGCAACGGCGCCGCCCTCCCGCCGTCCTGCATGCGGGCCTGCCGGGCGCGGGGCCGGGCCACATCCGCACCTTCGAGATCCGGCCCGGCGAGTGCCTCGACCTGGCCCTGCGGACCGAGATCGTCGAAGCGATGTGCCGCGACAGCCTCGCCCAGGACGTCGTCCCCCTGCTCTGGCTCACCCGCGCCCCCGACGGCCCCGACCTCGAGGACCTCGCCTGGGCCGCCGCCGTCGGCTGCGCCGGGCCCGAGCTCGGAGTCAGTCTCGACCTGGTCGTGGTGACCCGGCGGTCGTGGCGGGACCCGCGCTCGGGCGCCGGGCGGACCTGGAGCCGGCTCCGCGTCCCTGCCGCGACCTCAGCCGGCTGACCGGCGGATACCGACCGCTACCAGGTGTGGACGGGCTGGTTGTCGTGCATGCGCGCCCGGTAGTCGCCGAGGACCGAGCGCAGCGCGTCGTAGCGGTCGACGTCGCCGAGCTCCTGCACCCGGCGCGCGAACCAGTCGGCACCGTTGGTGCCGGCCAGACAGCGCTGCTCGATGATGTCGAGGTAGCGGTGGGCCTCGTCCGCGTCGACGCCCCACTGCGCGAGGCCCTGGTGGGCGAGCGGCAGCAGCCGGCGCAGGACCAGCTCGGTCGCGCGGACCCGGCCCAGGCCCGGCCAGTAGATCTCGGCGTCGATGCCGTGCTGGGCCGCAGTGTGGAAGTTCTCCTCGGCGGCGCTGAACGACATCTGGGACCACAGCGGGCGCTCGTTCTCGGCCAGCGCGCGGACCAGGCCGAAGTAGAAGGCGGCGTTGGCGACCGTGTCGACGACGGTCGGGCCGGCGGCGAGGATCCGGTTCTCGACGCGGAGGTGCGGCCGGCCGCCGGCGATGTCGTAGACCGGCCGGTTCCAGCGGTAGATGGTGCCGTTGTGGAGGCGCAGCTCGGAGAGGTTCGGCGTACCGCCGGCCTCCAGGACGGTGAGCGGGTCCTCCTCGTCGATCACCGGCAGCAGTGCCGGGAAGAAGCGGACGTTCTCCTCGAAGAGGTCGAAGACGGAGGTGATCCAGCGCTCGCCGAACCACACCCGCGGCCGCACGCCTTGCGCCTTGAGCTCCTCGCTGCGCGTGTCGGTGGCCTGCTCGAAGAGGGGGATGCGGGTCTCGGACCACAGCTGCTTGCCCAGCAGGTAGGGCGCATTGGCGCCCACCGCGATCTGCACGCCCGCGATCGCCTGCGAGGCGTTCCAGTACGACGCGAAGCGCTCCGGGCTCACCTGGACGTGGAACTGCGTGCTGGTGCACGCGGCCTCGGGCATGATCGTGTCGACCGTCGCGCGCAGCCGCTCGACGCCTTGGATGTCGATGAGGATGTCCTCGCCGCGAGCCCGCAGGATCTGCTCGCTGAGCAGGCGGTAGCGCGGGTTGGCGCTGATCACGTCGCCCTCGAGGTGGCGATCGGCCAGCGTGGGCAGGATCCCGATCATCACCAGGTGCGCGCCGACCGCGGCCGCGTGCTTCTCGGCGTTGTTGAGGCTGGCGCGCAGCTGGGTCTCGTAGGCCTCCAGTCCCCCGCCGCGCAACGGGCCGGGCGGCAGGTTGAGCTCGATGTTGAACTGGCCGAGCTCGGTCTGGAAGTCCGGATCCTCGATCGCGGCGAGCACCTCGGCGTTGCGCAGCGCCGGATCGCCGGCCGGATCGACGAGGTTGAGCTCGACCTCGACGCCCGTCCAGGGGTCGTCGGTGTCGAATGCCGACTCGCGCAGCATCCGCTCGAAGACGTCGAGGCAGCGGCGCACCTTCTCGCGGTAGCGGGTGCGGTCGGCCGGGGTGAACTCCTGGGCGGCGACATCATCTCCCATGCGCCGACACTAGACAGGTTCGCGCCGTCGGGCGAGGGTTTGCCGCGCGGCGAGCCCGCCCTACGGGGGCAGGTCGGGCGGACCGGAGGCCGCGGGGAGCCCGGCAGCCCAGTCGAACTCGGGCGTCCAGACGTCGGGGGAAACGGCGTTCTCGAGGAGCATCGCGAGGTAGTGGGCGAGCCGGTAGTGGGGGTCGGCGCAGCGGGCGCGGTCGACGGCGGCCCAGGCGAGGGCGCCGTCGCCGGCCTGCCACGCCGCCCACCCCAGCAGGACGGCGGGCGCCGGCGCCAGCTCGTCGGGCGCCCGTCGCACCACGTCTCGCCACACCGCGACGTGCGCCGGGGCGCTGCTCGCCGTGATCAGGGCCCATGCCGCGTCGCGGACCGTGAGCGACTGCATGACCCACACCAGCCGCGCCAGCTCGGGGTCGGCGAGGGGCACGGGGTCGGCGCGCGCCTCGGCGAGCAGCCGCTGGACGAGAGCGGACACCCACTCACCCGCGGCCCGGACCGCGCGACCGGTGACCGGGATGCCGCGGTCGAGGTGACCGCCCGCGAGGAGGGCGGCGCTCACCGCCTGGGCGGCCTCGGGATCGCGGGCGACCGACGCGACCAGGTCGTCACGGGTCTGGTGGGCCAGCCGGCCGGTCGCGATGGCGTCGCGGACGAAGGGGTGGCCGGTGACGTCGTAGGGCGTGCGGCGTAGGCGCATCGCCCGCTCGGGGGCCTCGAGGTCGCTGTAGGTCTCGCCGTCGACGTGCAGCGCGGCGGCGATGCCGATGCCGGCGCGCCGGCAGCCGATGCGCAGCGTGCTGTGGATCGAGGCCGCCGCGGGGCGGTGGTCGTCGTAGTAGAGGAGGACCACGCGGCGGGCGTCGTGGCGGCGGGCCGGGGCGAGCAGGCGATTGTCGACCAGGCGGCGGGTGGCGGCGGTCTGCTCGGCGAGCGGCGGGAGGTCGAGGCGGGCGTGGAACGGACGGCGGGCGCCGAGGGTGAACATCACGATCGAGTGCTCGGGCCAGAAGCCGAGGACGACCGGCGCGAGGGCGAGCAGGTCGGTGGCGTCGTGGGCGGTGAGCGTCGGGACGAGCGGAGGGCGGGTGAGGGAGGGCGTGGTGGTCATGGGGACAGCGTGGAGGGGGTGGGCGTCGGGGGCGGAGTGGTGAGGGAGGGACTGTGGAGAGGGACGGGTGGGGGTGGGGGCTGTGGAGAGTCGGGGGATGGTGGTGGGGGTGGTGACGACTAACGTGACGGCCGTGCGCGCCCACGCTTCGGTCCTCCACCTGGACCTCGACGCGTTCTTCGCGGCGGTGGAGCAGCGCGACAAGCCGTCGTTGCGGGGCAAGCCGGTGGTGGTGGGCGGCGTCGGGGGACGCGGCGTGGTGTCGACGGCGTCCTACGAGGCGCGGGCGTTCGGGGTCCGGTCGGCGATGTCGACGCGGGAGGCGCGGGCCCGGTGCCCGCACGCGGCGTACCTGTCGGGGCGGTTCGAGGCATATCGCGCGACGAGCGCGCAGGTGATGGCGGTCCTGCGCGCCTGCTCGCCGCTGGTCGAGCCGCTCTCGCTCGACGAGGCGTTCGTCGACCTGGCGCAGAGCGACCTGCCGGACCTGGAGCTGGCGACGGTGACCGCGCGGGCGGAGGAGCTGCGGGCGCGGGTCCGGGAGGTGACGGGCGGGCTGACCGCGTCGGTGGGCCTGGCGTCGTCGAAGTTCCTGGCCAAGATCGCGAGCGACCTGCGCAAGCCCGACGGGCTGGTGGTCGTCGAGCCCGGCACCGAGCTCGACCTGCTCCGCCCGCTGCACGTGTCGGTGATCCCCGGGGTCGGGCCGGCGACCGTCCAGCGGCTGCGCCAGGCCGGCGTCCACACGGTCGCCGAGCTGGAGCGGATCAGCCAGGACGAGCTGGTCCGGGTCGTCGGCAAGGCGCTCGGCCAGGGGCTCTACCACCTGGCCCGCGCCGAGGACGACCGTCCCGTCGTCCCCGACCGCGAGACCAAGTCGGTGAGCGTCGAGGGCACCTACGAGCACGATCTGACCGACCGGGGGCAGATGAGCGCCATCGTCACCCGCCAGGCGGGCGAGGTGGCCAAGCGGCTGCGGTCGAACGGCCTGTCCGGTCGGACCGTGACCCTCAAGGTGCGCCTCTACGACTTCACCACGCTGAGCCGGTCGTCCACACTGCCCGCGCCGACCGACGAGCCCGCGACGATCGCCCGGCTGGCGCGCACCCTGCTCGAGGACCTCGACACCTCCGGCGGCGTACGCCTGCTCGGGGTGGGCGTCTCGGGCCTGGCCGACTGGATCCAGGAGGACCTCTTCGCCTCGCTCGCCGACGACGACGCGGACGAGGCGCCCGAGGCCGAGACGCCGACCCAGCCGGAGCCGGACCAGGCCGGCGCCACGTGGACCGGTACGACGTGGTCCCCCGGCCAGGACGTGATCCACACCGAGCACGGCCGCGGCTGGGTCTGGGGCGCGGGCAAGGGCGTGGTGACGGTCCGCTTCGAGACCGCCGAGACGCCGCCCGGGCCGGTCCGCTCGTTCCGTGCCGACGACCCCGAGCTGAGTCGGTGGCGACCGCCGGAGCCGGAGCAACCGGACGAGCAGTAGCGTTCCCGCATGCCCGTTCCGCCGCGCGCCCCCCAGCACCCCGTCACCACCACGCACCACGGCCACACCCGCACTGACGAGTACGAGTGGCTGCGCGCCAAGGAGGACCCGGCGGTCCTGGCCCACCTCGAGGCCGAGAACGACTACACCCAGGCCCGCACGGCCCACCTGGCCGACCTGCGCGGCCGGATCTACGACGAGATCAAGTCCCGCACCCTCGAGACCGACCTGTCGGTGCCCACCCGCGTGCGCGGCTACTGGTACTACGGCCGCTCCTTCGAGGGCCGCCAGTACGGCGCCAGCTGCCGCGTCCCCGTCGCCGACCTCGACGACTGGACTCCCCCGCAGCCCGCTGCCGACGCCCACCCCGACGAGCCCGCGCTGCCCGGCGAGGAGGTCATGCTCGACCTCGACCAGCTCGCCGAGGGGCACGACTTCTTCTCCGTCGGCGGCTCCTCGGTCAGCCCCGACGACCGCCTCCTGGCGTACGCCGTCGACGTGGTCGGCGACGAGCGCTACACGGTCCGCGTCCTCGACCTCGCCACCCGCGAGCTGCACGGCGACGTGCTGACCGGCGTCCTCGGCGGCGTCACGTGGGGCGGCTCGGCCGACCACTTCTACTACACGACCGTCGACGAGGCCTGGCGTCCCGACAAGGTCTGGCGGCACCGGCTCGGCACCGCCCAGGCCGACGACGAGCTTGTGTTCCACGAGCCCGACGGGCGCTACTTCGTCGGCGTCGGGCGCACGCGCAGCCGCCGCTACGTGATGATCGCGGCGAGCTCGAAGACCACCTCGGAGTTCCACGTCCTCGACGCCGCCGACCCGCACGCCGCGCCGGTCTGCTTCGCCGAGCGCACCGAGGGCATCGAGTACTCCCTCGAGCACGCCGTGGTGGGCGGCCAGGACCGGTTCCTGGTGCTCCACAACGCCACCGGGCCGGAGTTCGAGCTGGGGCACGCGCCCGCCGTCCCGACGGCGCCGGCCGACTGGCGCCCGCTGCTGCCCCACGACCCCGCCGTCCGGCTCGAGGACGTCGACGCGTTCGCCGACCACCTCGTCGTCCAGCAACGCAGCAACGGCAGCTCGCAGGTGCGGATCCTCGACCTCGGCGCCGACCCCGAGAGCCCGGTCACGGCCGACCGCTTCGTCGAGTTCCCGGGCGAGCTGGCGACCGTGGGCGCGGGCAGCAACCCGGCCTTCGAGCAGCCGACGATCCGGGTCGGGATGACCAGCCTGGCCCGCCCGTCGGCCGTCTACGACCACGACCTGCGCTCCGGCGAGCTGGTGCTGCGCAAGCAGGCGCCGGTGCTGGGCGGCTACGACGCCGACGACTACGAGGAGCACCGGCTGTGGGCGACGTCGGTCGACGGCGTCCAGGTGCCGATCTCGCTCGTCGTCCGCAAGGGCGTCCGCACCGACGGCGCCCCGATCCCGGTCCACCTCTACGGCTACGGCGCCTACGAGGCCTCGATCGACCCGTACTTCTCGGTCAGCCGGCTCTCCGTGCTCGACCGCGGCGCCGCCTTCGCGATCGCCCACATCCGGGGCGGCGGCGAGATGGGCCGCCACTGGTACGACGACGGCAAGCTCGCCCACAAGCAGCACACCTTCGACGACTTCATCGCCAGCGCGCGCCACCTCGTCACGTCCGGCTGGACCACCGCCGACCGGATCGTCGCCGAGGGGGCCAGCGCGGGCGGACTGCTCATCGGCGCGGTCGCCAACCAGGCGCCCGAGGCCTTCGGCGGCCTGGTCGCGGGCGTGCCCTTCGTCGACACGCTGACCACCATGCTCGACGCCACGCTGCCCCTCACCGTCCCCGAGTACGACGAGTGGGGCGACCCGACCGGCGACCCGGAGGCCTACGAGCGGATCGCCGGCTACGCGCCGTACGAGAACGTGGCGGCACTCCCCTACCCGCCGATCCTCGCCGAGACGTCCCTGAACGACACCCGGGTGCTCTACGTGGAGGCCGCCAAGTGGGTCGCCCGGCTGCGCGACCGGGCGCCGGAGGCCGACGTCCTGCTGCGGACCGAGATGGCGGCCGGCCACGGCGGCGTGTCGGGGCGCTACCGCGCCTGGGAGGAGCGGGCGTTCACGCTCGCGTGGATCCTCGACCGGCTCGGGCTGGCCGACGCTCCCCTCCTGAGCTCCTGAGCCGCTCACCGGGGCCGTCACCAGGTTCCCGGTAAGTTGAGAAGTCCCTGAGATTCGGTTCCGGCCGCAACTTCCGGGAGCCGTCGCACGTCATTGCCGGTGAGAGCAACACGGAGACTCCTGGGAATCCCGGGTACCTCCCCTGTGTTGGAACACGTGTGCGGATGGGCTCCAGCCGCACTGGCGAAGGAGGGACGCGATGGCAGCGACGATGACGAGGCCCCGGAACACCGGACGCGAGATCGAGGGACGCGACAGCGTCGGCCTGTACCTGGACGAGATCGCCCGGACTCCCCTGCTCGACGCGGCTCGCGAGGTCGAGCTGGCCAAGACGATCGAGGCCGGCCTCTACGCCGAGAGCCTCCTCGCCCAGGGCCGCGTCGGGCGCAGGAAGGGCGGCGCCCCGATGCAGGCCACCGAGGCCGAGCTGGAGTGGATCGCCGAGGAGGGCCGCAAGGCCACCACGGAGTTCATCAACGCCAACCTGCGCCTGGTCGTCTCGATCGCACGCAAGTACGGCCGGGCCCAGATGCCGATGCTCGACCTGATCCAGGAGGGCAACACCGGCCTGATCCGCGCCGTCGAGAAGTTCGACTACGCCAAGGGCTACAAGTTCTCCACCTACGCCACCTGGTGGGTGCGCCAGGCGATCACCCGCGGCATCGCCCAGCAGGCGCGCGTCGTCCGGCTTCCCGTGCACGTGGTCGAGGAGCTCAACCAGGTGGGCGGCGCCCGCCGTACCCTCGAGCGCCAGCTGGGCCGTGACCCCGAGCCGGCCGAGATCGCCCTCGAGCTCGGCATGGAGGTCGAGCGGGTGCTCGACCTGATGGCCTGGGGCCGCGAGCACGTCAGCCTCGACACCCCGGTCGACGAGGACGGCGACACCTCGCTCGGCGACCTGATGGCACAGGAGACGGCCCCCGGGCCCGACCTGACCGTCCTCGACGTCGAGGCGCGCGACCGGCTCAACCAGCTCGTCGACCAGCTCGACCCGCGCGCGGCCGACATCATCCGGTCCCGCTACGGCCTCACCGACGGCCGCCAGCACAAGCTCGCCGACATCGGCGTCAAGCACGGCATCTCCGCCGAGCGGGTGCGCCAGCTCGAGCGGGAGGCGCTGCAGAAGCTGCGCCGCCTGGGTGACCCGGACATGGCCGCCTGACCAACGCCGACGCCGCCAGGCGCGTGCCCTCAGGGCGCGAGCAGCGCCTCGAAGACCTCCGTCACCGCGAGACGGAGGTCTTCGCGCGTTCCGGTGTTCTCGATCAGGTACGTCGCCACCGCCCGCCGCTGCTCGCGCGTCGCCTGAGCGGCGATCCGGGCGCGGGCGTCGTCCTCGGTCCAGCCGCGGTCGCGGACCATCCGCTCGATCTGGAGCTCCTCGGGGGCGTCGACGACGATCACCGCCTCGAACTCCTCCGCCCGGCCGGACTCGACCAGCAGCGGGATGTCGTGGACGACGATCCCGTCGGCGGGCGCGGCTGCCTCCAGCTCGGCATACCGCTCGAAGACGAGGGGGTGCACGATCGACTCGAGCACCTTGCGCTGGGTCTCGTCGGCGAAGACGAGCGCGCCCATCTTCGGCCGGTCCAGCTCGCCCTCGGGCGTCAGCATGTCGGGACCGAAGGCCTCCACCACGGCCGCGAGGCCGGGCGTGCCCTTCGCCACGACCTCCCGCGCGATCTGGTCGGCGTCGATGACGACGGCCCCCAGCTCCCGCAGGATCGACGACACGGTGCTCTTCCCCGAGGCGATCCCCCCGGTCAGTCCGACGCGCACAGCCGGACCCTACTGTGAGGCCGTGGAGAACGAACGGGTCGCCCTGCTCCTGCCCGGCTCCCACGCGTACGTCGACGCGGTGCTGCGGATGCTGACCGCCGGCATCTTCCCGATCCCGCTGGACCCGCGGCTGACCGCGACCGAGCAGGCGCGGATCCTGGACGGGCTGGCGCCGTCGCACGTCGTCCGGACCGAGGAGGAGCTGGCCGCGCTCGTCGCGCCGCTGCCTCCGACCGGGCTGCCGTTGGGGCGGCCGATGCACTGCACGAGCGGCACGACGGGCGTGCCGAAGGGCGTCTACTCGGGGCCGCTCTCCCCGCAGGACGCGGCGGCGCTGGTCGCCGAGGAGCGCGACCTGTGGGGCTTCTCCCCCGACGACGTCAACCTGGTGCTCAGCCCGCTCTATCACTCGGCACCGCTGCGGTTCGCGATGGGAACCCTGCTCGCGGGCGGCCGGATCGTCATCCCCGGGCCCTTCGACCCGGCGGCGGTCACCGCGGCGATCGAGGCGGAGCGGCCGACGACGATGTTCTGCGTGCCGACCCACCTGCAGCGACTCTTCGCGCACTGGGACGAGCACGGCCGGCCCGACCTCTCCAGCTTCCGACTGGTCGCGCACGCCGGCGCGCCCTGCCCGACCGACCTCAAGCACCGGGTCATCGAGGCCTTCCCGCCGGGCTCGACGTGGGAGTTCTACGGCTCCACGGAGGGTCAGTTCACCGCATGCCGCAGCGAGGAGTGGCTCGAGCGCCCCGGGACCGTCGGTCGTGCCCGCCCCGGCCGCCTGCTGCAGACCGACGACGACGGCACCATCTGGTGCACGGTCCCGCCGTTCGCGCGGTTCACCTACTTCGGCGCCCCGGACAAGACCGCCGCCGCCTGGCGCGACACCCCCGACGGCCCCGCCTTCACCGTCGGCGACCTCGGCCGCCTCGACGCCGACGGCTACCTCTACCTCGACGGCCGCCGCGAGGACCTGATCATCAGCGGCGGAGTCAACGTCTACCCGACCGAGGTCGAGCAGGTCCTCGGCACCTGCCCGGGCGTCGCCGACATCGCCGTGTACGGCGTCGACGACCCCACCTGGGGACAGCGGGTGTGCGCGGCGGTGGTCGGCAGCGCATCCGCGTCGGACCTGGAGGCCTTCGCGCGGGAGCACCTGGCGCCGCCGAAGCGGCCCAAGGAGTACGTCTTCCGCGACGAGCTGCCGCGGACGCTGACCGGCAAGGTGCGCCGCAACGAGCTCGGGTAGGGCCGGCCTGGTCCACGGGGTCGGTCTCTCGGTCTCACCCGGCAACTCGGTCGTCCATCGCGCCGATCTACGACAGGAATGCCGGGTGAGACGCACCTACGACTCCGCATCCAGCTCCAGCGCCAGCCACGCGCTCACCCGCGTCGCCGGGTCGTCCAGGTCGACGCCGAGCAGCCGCTCGATCTCCGCGAGCCGGTTGCGGACCGTGTTGCGGTGCACGCCCAGGTCGTCGGCGACGGCGCCGCGCGAGCCGTGGTGGCGCAGGAAGGCGGCGAGGGTGATCCGCAGCTCGGGGTCGAGGGGGCCGAGGAGGGAGGCGGCGTACTCGTGGCCGAGCGCGGGCGGGATGAGGGCGAGGGGGCCGGCGTCGGCGACGTCCTCCCAGCGGCGGACGGGGGTGGCGGCGGTGGTGCGGTCGAGGGCGTGGGCGGCGGTCTCGGCGCTGCGGCCCGCGTCGGCGGCCGGTACGACGCGCCCGCGGCCGCCGCGCAGGCCCG
>NZ_BAABAC010000006.1:148703-154094 GCF_039537225.1 Nocardioides ginsengisoli | reverse complement strand
GCGCCCGAGGCCGGCGCGCAGGCCCGCGGCGCCGTGGTCGACGGCCACCGCGACGACCGAGGCGAGCAGGCCCGGCGGCACCACGGCCATCAGGTCGCCGGCGACCCTGCCGACCAGGACGCCGGAGTCCTCCAGCCGCTCGAGCAGGTCGTCGCGCGTCTCGTCGGGTCCGCTCGCGCGCAGCACCCGCAGCCGCTCCGGCACCGACGGCGCGCCCTCGGCGGCGGCGAGCAGCACCTCCGCCGAGCGCAGGTCTCCGCCGACCAGCAGCTCGATCGCGCGGCCGCGCAGCCGGCGCTCGGCAGCGCGGCGCTCGGCGCGGCGCTCGACGGCGAGGCTGAGCAGGACGGCGGCGGTGCCGATCGCGGAGCGCTGGGGGTCGCCGGCGCCGCTCGGGAGTGCCACCGCCAGGTAGTGCTCGGGCCGGCCGGCGAGGCCGATCGGCCGGACCACCGTCGTGATCTGGCCCTGCATCGTGCTCGACACCGCGCCGAGGCCCTGGCCGCGGATCCCGGCGACCTCGGCGCGGACCAGCCCCAGGTCGAGGAAGGCGGGATGCGCGCCGAAGGGCCCCTCCTCCGGCTCGCCGTCGCGGTGGACGAGCGCGACGGTGCCGTCGAGCAGCTGCGCCAGCCGCTCCAGCAGCGGGCGCAGGTCGAGGCCGAGCGCGGCCTGGGTGAGCCGGCGCTGGAGATCGAGCGCGAGCCGGGTGGCGGCGGCCTCCTGGTCCTGGAGCAGCTCGGCCGCCGCCCGCGAGACGGCGACGAAGGGCGTCTCGCGCGGGACCTCGACCAGCGTCAGGCCGTGCTCGCGGCACGCCGCCACCAGCACCTCGGGCAGCCGGTCGTAGGTCAGGCCGATGCCGACGCCGAGCGCGGCGGCGCCCGCGGCGGCGAGCCGCCCGACGTACGCCGTCCACTGGTCGCTCCAGCCGCGCGTCCCGAGGCCGGTGGTGAGCAGCAGCTCGCCCCCCTCGAGGTACGGCGTGGGGTCGGGCAGCTCGCTCGTCGCGACCCAGCGCAGCGCCGGCCCGTCGACGACGTGCACCGCGCGCAGCCCGAGGCCGGGCACCGCCACCAGGTCCGGGACCGTCACCATGGTGCGATTCTTGCACAACAAGAAAGGCAAGATTGTGCAGCACGGTCATAGTCCCAGGCACCCGGCGCGGCCTACGGTCGAGGGGTTCGTCCGGACACCCCGGCACGGCATCGACTCCACGGAGGACCCATGAGCCAGCAGCCCACCGGCGGCCCCAGCATCACGCAGGAGCGACGCCTCGTCACCGAGATCCCCGGCCCGCGCTCACAGGAGCTCGCGGCCCGCAAGGCCAAGGCCGTCGCGTCCGGCGTCGCCGTCGGCCTCCCGGTCCAGATCGTCGCCGCCGGCGGCGGCATCCTGGTCGACGCCGACGGCAACCAGCTCATCGACCTCGGTTCCGGCATCGCCGTCACCACCGTCGGCAACAGCGCCCCGCGCGTCGTCGAGGCCGTGACCCGCCAGGTCGCCGAGTTCACCCACACCTGCTTCATGGTCACGCCCTACGAGGGCTACGTGGCCGTCGCCGAGAAGCTCAACGAGCTCACCCCCGGCACCCACGAGAAGCGCTCCGCGCTCTTCAACTCCGGCGCCGAGGCCGTCGAGAACGCGGTCAAGATCGCGCGCTCGGCCACCGGCAAGCAGTCGGTCGTCGTCTTCGACCACGCCTACCACGGCCGCACCAACCTGACCATGGCGATGACGGCGAAGAACATGCCGTACAAGAAGGGCTTCGGCCCGTTCGCGTCCGAGGTCTACCGCGCGCCGCTGTCCTACCCCTTCCGCGACGGCGGCCTCGACGGCGCCGAGGCGGCCCGCAAGGCGATCGACGTCATCGAGAAGCAGGTCGGCGCCGACAACCTCGCCGCCATCGTGATCGAGCCGATCCAGGGCGAGGGCGGCTTCATCGTCCCGGCCGACGGCTTCCTCCCGGCGCTGGTCAGCTGGTGCCGCGAGAACAACGTGGTCTTCGTCGCCGACGAGGTGCAGACCGGCTTCGCCCGCACCGGCGAGCTGTTCGCGTGCGACCACGAGGGCGTCGTCCCCGACCTGATCGTGACCGCCAAGGGCATCGCCGGCGGCCTCCCCCTCGCCGCCGTCACCGGCCGCGCCGAGCTGATGGACGCCGCCCACGCCGGCGGCCTCGGCGGCACCTACGGCGGCAACCCGCTCGCCTGCGCCGCCGCGCTCGCCGTCATCGAGACCATCGAGGCCGAGGGCCTGGTCGACCGCGCCCGCACCATCGGCAAGACCATGATCGAGCGCCTCTCCGCGCTGAAGGACGCCGACCCGCGCATCGGCGAGGTCCGCGGCCGCGGCGCGATGATCGCCGTCGAGCTGGTCAAGCCCGGCACCGACGAGCCCGACGCCGACCTCACCAAGCGGGTCGCCGCCGCCGCCAACGCCCAGGGCATGGTCGTCCTGACCTGCGGCACCTACGGCAACGTGCTGCGCTTCCTCCCGCCGCTGTCGATGCCCGACCACCTCCTCGACGAGGCGCTCGACATCCTCACCCAGGTCTTCCGGGAGAACTGATGACCGCGCTCCACCAGCCCGTCGCCCCCACGGCGACCGGGCCGCTGGCCGACGCCCGCACGCAGCTGCGGGAGGCCACCACGCTGCTCGGCTACGACGAGGGTCTGCACCAGATGCTCGCCACCCCGCGCCGCGAGGTGACCGTCAGCATCCCGCTGCGCCGCGACAACGGCACCACCGAGCTGTTCGTCGGCCACCGGGTCCAGCACAACTTCTCGCGCGGCCCGGCCAAGGGCGGCCTGCGCTACTCCCCCGACGTCACGCTGGACGAGGTCCGCGCGCTGGCGATGTGGATGACGTGGAAGTGCGCCCTGCTCGACGTCCCGTACGGCGGCGCCAAGGGCGGCGTCACGATCGACCCGCGCCACTACTCGGCCGCCGAGCTCGAGCGGGTCACCCGCCGCTACACCAGCGAGATCAGCCCGCTGATCGGCCCCGAGCGCGACATCCCGGCCCCCGACATCGGGACCGACGAGAAGACGATGGCCTGGCTGATGGACACCTACTCCGTCCAGCAGGGCCACACTGTCCTCGGCGTCACCACCGGCAAGCCGATCAGCCTCGGCGGCTCCCGCGGGCGCGCCACCGCGACCTCACGGGGCGTCGTCCACGTGGCGCTGGCGGCGCTGCGCTCGCGCGGCATCGAGCCGTCGGGCGCGACCGCCGCGGTGCAGGGCTTCGGCAAGGTCGGCCGTTACGCCGCGCGCTTCCTCGCCGAGGGCGGCACGCGGGTGCTGGCGGTGTCGGACCAGTACGGCGCGGTCTACGCGTCGTCCGGCCTCGACATCCCCGCCCTCGAGCAGCACGTCGACGCGACCGGATCGGTCGTCGGCTTCGCCGGCTCCGAGGCGATCGGCAACGACGACGTCCTCGAGGCCGAGGTCGACCTGCTCGTCCCCGCCGCCGTCGAGGGCGTGCTCCGCGGCGACAACGCCGGCCGGGTGCGCGCCCGGGTGATCGTCGAGGGCGCCAACGGCCCGACGACGCCGGAGGCGGACCGGATCCTGCAGGACGCCGACCGGCTCGTCGTACCGGACATCCTGGCCAACGCCGGCGGCGTGATCGTGTCCTACTTCGAGTGGGTGCAGGCCAACCAGGCCTACTGGTGGAGCGAGAACGAGGTCGAAGACCGCCTGGCCGAGCGGATGCTCGCCGCGTGGGACTCGGTCAACGCGGCCGCCACCCGTCTCGACGTCCCCCTGCGCACGGCGGCGACCTGCCTCGCCGTCGAGCGCGTGGCCCAGGCGCACCAGCTGCGCGGCCTCTACCCGTGATCCGCCCTGCCGCTTCCAAGGAGAACCAGATGACGAACGACCTGGCCGGCGAGATCGCCCGCCTCACCGCTGACACCGGCTCCGCCGCGCCCTTCGAGGTCCACGACCCCGCCACGGGCGAGGTGATCGCGAAGGTCGCCGACGGCACGCCCGCCGACGCGACCGCCGCGGTCGACGCCGCCGCTGCCGCCTTCCCGGCCTGGGCGGCCACCCCCGCCCGTGCCCGCGCCGAGATCCTGCGCCGCTGCTTCGACCTGATGCTGCGCGACGCCGACCTGCTCACCGGCCTGATCGCCGCCGAGAACGGCAAGTCCGTCGCCGACGCGCGGGCCGAGGTGAACTACGCGGCGGAGTTCTTCCGCTGGTTCTCCGAGGAGGCCGTGCGCGGCGAGGGGACGTACGGCGACGCGCCGGCCGGCGCCGCGAAGACTCTGGTGACCCACGCCCCCGTCGGCGTGGCCGCCCTCATCACGCCGTGGAACTTCCCGGCCGCGATGGCCACCCGCAAGATCGCCCCGGCGCTCGCCGCGGGCTGCACCGTCGTCCTCAAGCCGGCCGCGGAGACCCCGCTGACCGCGCTCGCGGTCGCGCGGATCCTGCTCGAGGCCGGTGTGCCCGAGGGCGTCGTCAACGTCGTCCCCACCACCGACGCGGCCGCGGTCGTGACGTCGTGGCTCGAGGACGACCGGGTCCGCAAGGTCAGCTTCACCGGCTCCACCGGCGTCGGCCGCACCCTGCTGCGCCAGGCCGCCGACCGCGTCCTCAACGCCAGCATGGAGCTCGGCGGCAACGCGCCCTTCGTGATCACCGCGGACGCCGACATCGACGCGGCCGTGGCCGGCGCGATGATCGCGAAGTTCCGGGGCGGCGGCCAGGCCTGCACCGCGGCCAACCGCTTCTACGTCCACGCCGACGTGGCCGCGGAGTTCGTGGAGAAGTTCGGCGCCGCCGTCGCCGCGCTGCGGGTCGGCCCCTCGGCCGACACCGACAACCAGATCGGCCCGGTCATCAGCGAGAAGGCGCTCGCCGGCATCACCGGCCTCGTTGACGCCGCCGTCGCCGAGGGCGCGCGCGTCGCCGTCCAGGGTGCGGTGCCGGAGGCCGGCTGGTTCTTCCCGCCGACCATCCTGGTCGACGTCCCCTTCGGCGCGGAGATCCTGTCGCAGGAGATCTTCGGCCCGGTCGCGCCGGTGGTGACCTGGACCGACGAGGACGAGCTGCTGCAGTCGGTCAACGACACCGAGTTCGGCCTCGCGGCGTACGTCTACGCCGGCCGGCTCCAGGACGCTCTGCGCCTGGGCGAGCGGATCGACGCCGGCATGGTCGGCATCAACCGCGGCATCGTGTCCGACCCCTCCGCGCCGTTCGGCGGGGTCAAGCAGAGCGGCATCGGCCGCGAGGGCGCCCACGAGGGCATCCGCGAGTACCAGGAGACGCGCTACTACAGCGTCGACTGGAGCTGAGTCAGTCACGAGAGTCAGCTCCGGACCGCCCCTCACCGTGCCGATGGTGGGGGGCGGTCCTTCTGCTCCCGGACGGTGTGGCC